>CAILXE010000098.1 GCA_903838095.1 uncultured Chlorobiaceae bacterium | reverse complement strand
TCTTGCAGGAAAGCCCCTGCTGGAGAGCCGTTGGACTGATGTCCATAAAGAGGAGTGCTATTCTTCAAGAATTCTTGGTACCAGGCATCTGGTATCGGCGATTGCTTCGGCATCTGAAAAGCCGAAGGTATTTATCTCTTCATCGGCCATCGGTTATTACGGATCGTTTTACAACTGCGAAGATACTCCCCAAATGGCCGAATCCGGTTCAAAGGGGAGTGATTTTCTTGCAACCATTTGTATAGATTGGGAAAAAGAGGCGATGGCCGCTGAAAAGAGCGTCGAGCGTCTCGTGTTGCTGAGGACCGGTATTGTTCTCTCAACAAGGGGTGGAATGTTACTGAAAATGCTTGCCCCTTTTCAGCTTTTTGCCGGGGGGCCAATAGGTACAGGACGGCAGTGTGTCTCCTGGATTCATATCGACGATGAGATTGCCTGTATTCTGGAGTCGATTGATAATCCGGCATATCGTGGCCCGATCAACCTGGTCAGCCCGCAGCCTGTTTCCATGAAGGAGTTCGCCAGCAAGCTTGGCGCAGTTCTCGGACGACCGTCGCTGTTGCCTGTTCCGGAGTTTGTTGTTCGACTGCTGATGGGTGAAGGTGGAGGGTATGCCGTGAAAGGTCAGAATATTAAACCGGGATTCCTGCTCGCTCAAGGGTTTGAGTTCAGGTATCCCAAGCTTTCTGAAGCTCTTGCGGATCTTATTGGCCACAAGAAGTAGCCGCTTGAAAAACTTAAAAAAGGAGTATTCGACATGGGTACAAGAGGACGAGAAATTGTTGGAGAGCACCTTCCCCGTGTTCTTGAATTGCTCAGCAAGGCTTTTGCTGATGAATGGCTTGCCTATTACCAGTACTGGATTGGAGCAAAGGTGGTTCAGGGGCCGATGAAGGATGCTGCCATTGCCGAGCTTTTGCAACATGCTGCGGATGAGCTTCGTCATGCTGATATGCTGACAACAAGGATAATTCAGCTTGGAGGAAAACCGGTTTCGACTCCTCTCGACTGGTTTACCCTGTCGAACTGTGGTTATGCCGCTCCCGATGATCCTTTTGTGAAAAAGATCCTCGAACAGAACATTTCTGGTGAGCAGTGTGCTATCAATGTTTATAACAGTATCATTGAGGAGATCGGTATGAAAGATCCCGTTACCTACAATCTTGCTGTACAGATTCTCCAGGATGAGGTTGAGCACGAAGAGGATCTGCAGGCTCTTCTTGAAGATCTTTCGGTGTTTCTGGTCAGGTCATAACCATCTCTTGCAGATATCATCCATCCAACAAGCCAGACGGGAAGCTTTCCCTGTCTGGCTTGTCTGTTTTTCGTCGTTTTTGAGCCCTCGGGAATGGGTTTCCATTAAAAACCCAACATTTTTGTAATAAAAAACGACAAATATTTGTTTTTAGTTTAAAAAATAATTAAATATTCGGCGAGGCCTTTAATAATTAAGGATTAAATTAATTTTACCGAATATTGTTATGAGAAAAAAACTTTTAACGGCACTGCTGTTCCTGTTGGCAGCGACGTTGTTTCAGGGTACCGCTCATGCAGCAGAAGAGGTGGTAACAGATACAGGAACAACGTCATGGATGCTGACTTCGACGGCGCTGGTATTGCTCATGATTCCGGGACTTGCCATGTTTTATGGGGGACTGGTCAGAACAAAGAACGTACTCGGCACCATGATGCACAGTTTTGGCGCCATGGTTATTATCGGTGTGCTTTGGCCTATGGTGGGCTACTCGCTGAGTTTCGGCCCTGGTATTCTTGGCGGCTTTGTTGGATGGGACAACAAGTATTTTATGTTGCAGGGGATTGATGAAACTATTATGTCCACGCATATTCCTGAATATGTTTTTGCCATGTTTCAGGGGAAATTTGCCATCATTACCCCGGCGCTGATTGCCGGAGCGTTTGCGGAGCGTGTTAATTTCAAAGGATATGCTTTATTTATTGCCCTGTGGAGTATTTTTGTCTACAGCCCGATTTGCCATTGGGTGTGGGCCGCTGACGGTTTTTTGTTTAACCTCGGTGCGGCTGGAGCTATTGACTTTGCTGGCGGAACTGTTGTTCACATTTCATCAGGTGTTACAGCGCTTGTTGCCGCACTCTATCTTGGTAAAAGACGGGCATACCCAAACAACGTCATGCATCCGAACAACCTTGTGATGACGCTTATTGGTGCAGGACTGCTCTGGGTTGGATGGTTTGGGTTCAATGCTGGAAGTGCGATTGCAAGTAACCTCGCAACAGCACGGGCTTTGACAGTAACTCAGGTTGCTGCAGCATCGGGCGCCTTTACCTGGATGATCATTGAAATGTTCCAGCATGGTAAAGCAACCAGTCTTGGTGTGGCATCTGGTATTCTTGCCGGTCTTGTCGCCATCACACCGGCAGCAGGTGTTGTTCAGCCTTCGGGTGCTCTGGCTCTCGGTGTTCTGGCTGCAATTTTCTGTTATAGCGCGATTCTGATCAAGAGCAAGCTTGGCTATGATGACAGTCTTGATGCGTTTGGAGTACACGGCGTTGGGGGGATTGTGGGTGCACTTGCTCTGGTATTTTTTATCCGTCCAGCATGGATGGCCGAAGCCGCCGCCAAAACAGTTGACAAAAGCTGGACAATCTGGCAGCAGCTTGGTGTACAGGCAACAGCAGTAGGGGTTACTATTGTTTATGCAGCAGTTGTTTCATTTATTCTCCTGTTTCTGGTGGAAAAAACAATCGGTCTGCGTATCTCGGAAAATGATGAAATGTCCGGTCTCGATCACAGCATGCACGGAGAGCACGGGTATGGTATTATCAACCTTAACTAATTTGTTGCAATGAAACTTATAACAGCAATCATTCAGCCGGACAGGCTTGACCATGTTCGTGAAGCGCTGATCCAGGCCGATATAACAAGGATAACCGTCAGCCGGGTAACCGGTCATGGCAGGCAAGAGGATATTGATATCTACCGGGGCCAGAAAATAGCACCGAACCTGATCCCCAAAATCAGGCTTGATATCGCTGTCAACAATGAATTTGTCGATATCACTGTTGATACGATCATCAGTGCGGCAAGTCATGGTGTTGGCGAAATCGGTGACGGCAAGATATTTATAACACCGCTTGAGGAGTGTATTCGTATAAGGACCAGAGAGCGTGGTGGCACGGCGATCTGACCGATCATCAGCTAAACGGGCAGGATATAATTCCTGCCCGTTTTCGTTATTGGCTCTTCTTCTGCTTATTTGGGTTCTTCAGGTGCTGGATTGTTTTGCCAATCAGGATAGTATGTGTTGAGCAACTTCTGGGCATTGATATCACCAAATTGCGCAGCCTGACGAAAGTCTTCCATGCGGCCTGCGAGATCACCGATTTTACTTCTGGCGATACCCCGGTGAAAAAATGCTACCGCCATTTTTTTGTCGAGTTCAATAGCCTGTGTAAAATCAGGAATGGCTCCGGCGTAGTCGCCGGTCATGTTTTTTACGATTCCACGATTATAGTAGCCGACAGCCTTGAAATATGGTTCACCAACTGTTATGACCATTGAATAGTCATTGATGGCTTGTGAATATTTTTTTAACTGCTGTTCTGCTATACCCCGCATCTGGAAAGCCATGGCAAATGATGGTTCCTTGTCGATTGCTTTGGAATAATATTTTATCGCAGTTTTAAGGTCGCCCTGCATGTGCTTTTCAAATCCCAGATCAAATGCGCTGCTGGCTGATTCAGCAAGGGTAATGCCTGTTGATAGCATCATCAATGTTGCTGCAACAGAGATAAAACACAAAATCCTTTTCATTGCTGTTTTTCAGTTCAAAAGTATCTATGGGATAACGCCTGAATGCAGCGTCAATGCTAAATACTGAAGTTTTCGGAAATTTGAAGCCTCTTTTTTATCACTTGCGCCATCGCACTCTTCACTGGCGTTTATTTGTACATGTTTCTCTGCTTTTTCTATCTTGCCTAAAGTTCATTTTCTCAACACACCGACCAGTTCATGTTCAGGATCAGCCTCGAAGAATTTGAAGGGCCGCTTGATTTGCTGCTTTTTTTTATCAGGCGCGATGAACTGGATATCTATAATATTCCGATTTCAAAAATTACCACTGATTTTATCAGCTATATCGGCGACGCAAGAAGCCTTAACCTTGAAATTGCGGCTGATTTTATCTATATGGCCTCAATGCTGATGAGCATCAAGGCAAAAATGCTGCTTCCTCGTCAGGTTGAGGATGATGTGAACACTGACGAATTTGATCCGCGCACCGAGCTGGTTCAGCGCTTGCTTGAATACAAGCGGATTAAGGAGGGTTCCATTGCCCTGAATCAGCTTGCCGAAGTACGGGCAAATCTTTTTGCGCGCGGCTGTTTTGAGGAGTTTGAACCTGACGTCATCGATGAACTTGAAGAACTGGTTCATCGTCCAACGCTCTACAATCTTATGCTTGCCTATAAATCAGCGCTTGAAAGCTTGCCGCCTCCAATGGTTCGTAACGTCATGGACGCCCCGGTCACCGTCGAAGAGCAGAGCGCCCTCATTTTAGCGAAACTTCAGGAGAGTGTGCAGGTTTCATTTCTTTCGGTACTTGAAGGTTTCACGGAACGACTCATTCTTGTTGTAACTTTTCTTGCCGTGCTTGAGCTTTGTAAAAACAGAAAAATTATTGTGCTGGTCAAGGATGACCATGACGATTTCTGGATAGCCCTGAGAGCAGGGTCGTCTCCTCCGGCCGTAACCATCTAATCATTGCGACGTATGCCAGACATTATGCCTTTCAAGGGAATGTTATACAATCCCGAATTGCTCAAGAGTGCGGACGGACTGATTTGTCCTCCTTACGATGTCATCTCTCCAGCGTTTCAACAGAAGCTCTATGGAAGTTCACCGCTTAATGCCATAAGGCTTGAGTTGCCCATGGAGGATGATCCCTATGCTGCTGCCGCGTCGCGCATTGCGGAGTGGTTTCAAAAGGGAGAGCTTCAGAACGACGCCGTGCCCGCGATCTATCCCTATTTTCAGACTTTTGAGGATTCTGATGGCGCGTCACACACCAGATGCGGTTTTTTTGCTGCCATGCGCCTGTATGATTTTTCAGAAAAAAAGGTACTGCCGCATGAAAAGACTCTTTCAGGCCCAAAGGCTGACCGACTGAATCTTTTCAGAAAAACCCAAACCAATATCAGCAGTATTTTTGGACTCTATGCCGACGAAAGCAAAACCGCTGATCGTGTTATGAAAAGCTTTGCTGAGGCCAATGAGCCAATTATTGATGCGCAGTTTCAGGGGGTGAGAAACCGGATGTGGAGGATTACGGATCCATCGCTGGTTGGAGAGTTTCAGCAGTCATTGCAGGAACTTTCTGTTTATATTGCCGACGGTCATCATCGTTACGATACCGGAGTCAATTACCGCAATGAACGTGCGGCGGCCAACCCGGCTCATACAGGCGATGAGCCGTATAATTTTATTCTGACCTATCTCGCCAATATTCATGACGAAGGGCTGCTTATCTTTCCGATTCATCGTCTGGTACACAGTCTGGAGGGTTTTGATGGCGCAGCGTTAAGGTCAGCTCTGGAAGAGCATTTTACTTTGACCGAACTGCGCGACAGGTCAGAACTTAAACTCTTTTTTGAGCGGGAGTCTTCAACCTTTACCTACGGAGTGGTCTCTCCGGGCACTGTTCTCGGTATAACCCTTAAGAGCGATCCGCAGGCTCTGGTTGACCCATCGCGCCCTGAAGCACTGAAGCGGCTTGGTCTGGTTTTGCTGCACGATCTTGTTTTGGGAAAACTGCTTGGTATTTCGCAGGAGGCCATGGCGAAACAGAGCAATCTCACCTATGTCAAGGACGACAGGGAGGTTTTTGAAGCAGTGGAATCGGGCAAGGTGCAGGTGGGGTTTGTGGTCAAGCCGACGACGGTTGAAGAGGTGTTGGCGGTATCGGAGACGGGGGAGGTTATGCCGCAGAAGTCAACCTTTTTCTATCCCAAGATCATGACGGGTCTTGTATTTCATTCGATTGCCTGAATGCCAATGACCGAAGAGTTTTTCTCGCATTCCGGGCATGAGACACGCCAGATTGCCCGGCAGTTTGCGGCAAGTCTGCAACCGGGAGAGATTATCTCTCTTACAGGAGAGCCTGGAGCGGGTAAAACTCTTTTCATGAGAGGGGTTACAGAGTTTTTTCACTGTGATGAACAGCTCTCCAGTCCCACCTTCTCACTGTTCAATATTTACCACGGGTCACTTGATGGTGAAGAGGTTGCGCTGCACCATTTTGATCTCTACAGAATCGAATCACTTCGGGAGCTTGAAGCTATCGGGTTCGACGAATATCTTTCCGGCGGCGACTTCTCTTTTGTGGAGTGGGCGGAGCGATTTTCCGAGTTCTCCTCTCTTTATACGGTAGAGGTTTCCCTTGAGTACGCTGGCGCCGAAAGCCGCCGAATTATTATTAAACGCTCTGTTCGATGAATATTCTGGTCATTGAGTGTACCCATGAAGCCCTGAGTGTTGCGGTGTCGAGCTCCGGTATCGTTTCCGAGGCGGTGAGCCCGGACTGGAAAAAGGCGGCGGAATCGCTTGTGCCGCTTGTCGAACAGGTGATGAAGGAGAGTGGTCTTCAGCGCAAGGAGTTATCCGGAATAGCCATTTCGTCCGGCCCGGGCTCATTTACTGCTTTGCGTATTGGCATGTCTGTGGCTAAAGGGATTGCCTATGGGCTCGGTATTCCGCTTGTACCGGTTCCCACCATGCCGGCTATGGCTTCATCATTTCGGGCAACCGCAGGTACGGTGATTGCAGTTATTCCTGCCCGGAAAGGTGAATATTACTATGCGGCATATCATGCGGAAGATCTTTTCTCAGGCCTGTGGCATGATGATGTGCATCGCGGTTCTGCTGCTGATGTTGTTACCGCTGCTGCGGCTTTTGCCCGGAATGCCGGGACTGTTGTGGTCGGGCGCAGGCTCAATGAGTTGGTGCCTTTGCTGGCCGGTTCCGGCGCAGGGTACCGGGACGCGGACTTCTTTTCCGCCCTGTCACTTTGTTCGGCTGCTGAAAGGCTTTTTTCGCTGGCTGGTGCTGCGGAGTTGAATGGGGTTACTCCGGATTACCGGCAGGCGTTCAGCCCAAATGGCGGGAAATGGTGATGCTTCTCTTCCAGCCTGAGTATGCCGGGCCTCTCGCTGCCTTTTTTTGCTCCAGTGAGCCGGCTTTTTTGTATGTTAAAAAACTGCCATTATTGGCCTGTATGAGTTGTTTTGTAGACGGGCCTTGGTAAGTTATTGTGAAATATAGTTCATTTATGAAGGATTGAGGTTTATGAGTAGTTTGAGAGATGGAGAAAGCGTGGGTCAGGGCAGAGAGATAGCTGTCGCTGAATTGCTGGCGAAGAGAGCTGCTGAGTTGTCGCTTGAGAAGAAGTGTGAAGATGTGAAGATTCTTGATTTGAGGGGCTTGACCTCAATGACTGACTTTTTTGTGATTATAACCGCCGATTCTGAGCGGAAGGCAAAGGCGGCAGCAGAATACATTATTGATGAGCTGAAGGAGGATGGAGAGCGTCCAATGCATGTGGAAGGAATGGAGTCCATGCACTGGATTCTGATGGACTATGTTGATGTTGTTGTGCATATTTTCATGCCGGATGAGCGACGTTATTATGATCTGGAATCCCTTTGGTCGGATGCGCCAGAAGTACTGTTGAGCTGATATTCTGCTGGCATATCTGCAATTTCAATGTGTTGCAGTCTCTGCTTCAGTAAGAATTCAGACAGTTTTTTATACATTACGCCTTTGAGTTATTTCTTTCAATTATCACCCAGGATCCATATATGCAGCGTGAAAGAATAGTCCCGATCAGTATTGAAGAAGAAATGCGGGGTTCTTATCTCGATTACTCAATGTCGGTCATTGTCAGTCGTGCGTTGCCTGATGTGCGGGACGGTCTGAAGCCGGTGCACCGTCGGGTGCTTTTTGGTATGCACGAGCTTGGCCTGCAGGCGGGCAAGCCACATAAAAAGTCGGCGCGTGTTGTCGGTGAAGTGCTTGGCAAGTTTCACCCCCATGGTGATACGGCGGTGTATGACAGTCTGGTGCGTCTGGTGCAGGAATTTTCAATGCGCTATCCTCTTATTGACGGTCAGGGAAACTTTGGTTCTGTCGATGGTGACTCCCCTGCTGCCATGCGGTACACTGAGGTGCGCATGAAGAGCATTGCCGGTGAAATGCTCAAGGATCTTGATAAAGGTACTGTTGACTTTGCACTTAATTTTGACGACTCCCTTGAGGAGCCTACCGTTCTTCCTTCGGCTATTCCCAACCTTCTAGTGAATGGTTCGTCCGGTATTGCTGTCGGTATGGCAACCAATATTCCGCCACAGAATCTCAGGGAGGTTGTTGATGGCATGATAGCCCTGATTGCAAACCCTGAGCTGGAAATTGCCGACCTGATGAAATATGTTATCGCGCCTGATTTTCCGACAGGCGGCATTATCTACGGTTATGAAGGTGTTCGTTCGGCGTACCTGACCGGCAGAGGCAAAGTGGTCATTCGTGCCAGGGCCATTGTGGAGGTTACCCAGAAAAACGGCCGGGAATCCATTGTTGTTACTGAATTACCCTATCAGGTCAACAAGGTACGATTGATTGAGAAAATCGTTGAGCTGGTTCATGATAAAAAGCTTGAAGGTATCGCGGATATTCGTGACGAGTCGGATCGCGACGGGATGCGATTGGTGATTGAGCTGAAACGCGATGCGGTTGCAAAGGTTGTGCTGAACAATCTTTATAAACATACCCCGATGCAGGACACCTTCGGGGTGATCATGCTTGCGCTGGTAGACGGCATCCCGAGGATCCTCAATCTCAAAGAGATGATGCACTACTATATCAAGCATCGCAATGAGATTATCCTGCGCCGCACACAGTTTGATCTTAATACTGCCGAAAAAAGAGCTCATATCCTCGAAGGGCTGAAAATCTGTCTCGACAATCTTGACGAGGTGATTACCACGATTCGTGAATCACCGGATGCCGCTACCGCCCAGGAGCGACTCATGGTTCGGTTTGGTCTGTCGGAACTGCAATCGAAAGCGATTCTTGAGATGCGTCTCCAGCGTCTTACCGGCATGGAGCGCAAGAAGATTGA
>CAILXE010000097.1 GCA_903838095.1 uncultured Chlorobiaceae bacterium | reverse complement strand
TCGGCACAAGCTTCTTCGGTACCAAATCGATGCTGCCTCTCTATAAGAGACAGTTCGGGCATCTTCATAACGAAACCTCTTTTATTCGCTTGGCTTCTTGGTCTTGTTATGAAGATAATTATTCAAGTGAAAATAGGGCAGAGCCATAAAAAATAATTGGTAATGGAAAGAATGCGATAATTGTGCAGTCTGAAATTAATAATCCCCCGGCACTAACAAAATCAAAGAGGCTATTATGAGTGACACACAATTGATCAGCGAGCTGCCTGTCCTTTTGGAACGGGACCTTTTTTTGCGCAGTCTGATCCGAGAACTGGCTGGGGTGCTTGAAGAAGTCGTCGGCTACACGGAAGCGGCTGGCTATATCAGCCTGGTTGGCAAAAATATCGGTGCCTGGATCAACAACGTGTACAAGAAAGAGCTTGGTGTCTCTCAGCTTACCCTGCAACAAGTCGCCGATGTCCTTGTCGATTTGAAGGCCCGCATTCAAGGTGACTTTTCGATCACCGAACTCAGCGATTCCAAGATTGTCTTTAACAATACGGTCTGCCCCTTTGTCGATAAGGTTTTGGACCGGCCATCAATGTGCATGATGACATCCAATGTCTTTGGTCACATCGCCTCGCAAAATCTTGGTTATGCAAAGGTCGCGATCGAAAAAAGCATCGCCAGAGGCGATGGCTGCTGTCAAGTGGTGGTCTATCTTACTTCTACTGCCGAGTCGGAAGCGGCTGAAGGCAGAGAATATTTCAGGGTGGATTAAGATGATTGAACAATATTTTGATGACCTGACCAGGTCGTTTGCCAATGCCTGTTTTTTGGTGTCGCGTTCCGGCAAGATTATACGGGCGAATTCACTGGCAGCCCAGATGCTGGGTCAGGACCGGAATAGCCTAGTTGGGCAGTCTGTCACTCATCTCGCGCTCACTCCAGTGGACAAGATTGCTCGTTACCTGCAACAGTGCCTGCAAAGCAGGGATCCCGTGCCTGGGGCATTATGTTGGCGAGCCGCCACCCATGACCAGGGGATTGACTGCCGTTGTCAAGGACATCGCCTGGTAAGCATTCAAGCTGAGAACGAGCCAATTCTGCTGTTGCGTTGCGAACCTAAGGAGGTGGTAACCAATAAATTTATCGCTCTGAACCAGACGCTTGAAAATTTGCGGTTAGCGAACCACAAGCTGCTCCTGCAATCCGAACAGCTTGCCAGGGAAATACAAGAGCGCGAGGTGGCCCAAAAGAAGCTTGCCGAGTCGCATGAAAGGCTCACGGCGGTTCTGAACGGTCTGGACGCGATCGTCTATGTCACTGACATGGCGACGCACGAGATACTGTTTCTCAATCAATACGCATTAAACATCTTTGGTCCCATTGTCGGTAAGATTTGCTGGCAAACCATCCAGCAAGGTCAGACCGGACCGTGCGAATTTTGCACCAATTCACGGCTCCTGGATGCCGGAGGGAAGCCAACAGGTGTTTACCACTGGGAATTTCAAAATACCAAAAACGGTTGCTGGTACGATATCCGGGATCGGGCCATCCGCTGGATAGACGGTCGCATCGTGCGCATGGAGATCGCCACCGACATAACCGAACGTAAAAAAGCGGAACAGCAGCTTGAACAAAAAAACGCCGAGCTTGAACGCTTTACCTATACTATCTCCCACGACCTCAAGAGTCCGATTATCACCATCAAGGGGTTCCTCGGCACCCTGGTCGCCGATGCCAGGACCGGAAAGATTGAGCGGATGGAGAGCGACATCAAGCGTATCGCCAGGGCGGCTGACAAGATGCAGGCCCTTCTGGAGGACGTGTTGGAGCTGTCCCGAATCGGCAGAATGGTCAACCCGTCGGTGGCATTCTCCATGACCGAGGCGGCCCAGGAGGCCATCGAAGGTTTGGATGGCATGATCAGGGCTAAAGGTGTTGCTGTCACGGTTGAACCAGACATGCCAATGGTTCTTGCCGACCTCCATCGGATCAGGGAGGTCATGCAGAATCTGATCGAGAACGGTGTCAAGTATATGGGGAACCAGGCAGAGCCGCGGATCGAGGTGGGCTGTCGTATCCTGAACGATGGCAGGCAGGCGTATTTCGTCAAGGATAACGGCATCGGTATCGACCCAAAATTCCGTGACAAGATCTTCGGACTGTTTGAGAAGCTGGATACCAATTCGGAAGGGACCGGTATTGGGCTGGCCTTGGTCAAACGGATCATTGAGCTCCATAACGGTACGATCTGGGTTGAGTCACCAGGCCCTGACCAGGGTTCTACCTTTTATTTTACATTACCGCAGTCAAACGTACAGGGAGAGAAAGGAAGGGCAGAATGACAAATAAATTCAAACTGCAACTACTCCTGCTGATAGTAATCATAGCAGCAATTGCCGGATGCACAAAGGAACCGCAATTGCCGCTGCGCATCGGCATAAATCCATGGACAGGATATGAACCTCTGTATCTTGCCCGTGAGCTGGGCTATTTCAATAAAAGCACCATCAAGCTGATCGAGCATACATCAGCAAGCGAGAGTATGCGGTTATTTCGCAACGGGACGATCGATGCGGCTGCCCTGACCCTTGATGAGACTTTGCAACTGCTCGCAACTGACTCTGACATTACAGTGGTATTGGTTATAGATGTCTCTAATGGAGGGGATGCGATGCTTGCGCAGCCTGAAATCAAGAGTATCCAAGACCTGAAAACCAAGCGCGTAGGGTATGAGTCGACAGCCCTCGGAGCCTATATGCTGACCCGGGCATTGCAGATTGGGGGTATGAAGTCTTCTGAGGTAACGACCGTTTCGCTGGACCTGGCTGAAATGGAGTCCAGCTACAGGGATCGCCGCGTGGATGCAGTAATCACTTTTGAACCGATCAAGACAAGACTGCTTGCAGCAGGGGCCAGAGTGATTTTCGACAGCACCCAGATACCTGGGGAAGTCATGGATGTCCTTGTTGTCAGGAATACTTTTGCGACAAAAAATCCTGAACTTGTGCGGGAACTCGTGGGAGGCTGGTTCAAGGCGATCGATTATTTGAAGAATAACCAGCGCAATGCCGCTGAGATGCTGGCAAAGAGGCAAAAGCTAAGTACCGATCAATACCTGATCTCCCAGAGTGGACTGAGATACCCCGATATCATAGAAAATCGTCTCATGCTTACCGGAGACTCACCGGCACTGCTCCCAGTCGCCCAGCGTCTTTCAGCTTTCATGCTCGAGAACAGGCTCATTACCCTGGCCCCGGATATCAGGCCGATAGTTAGCGGCAGTTATTTGAAAGAGACACGATGATGAAGTTTCTTACGAAATATCCTCTGCGTATCACGCTCCCGATTTTTCTTTTTGTGGCCGGGATGATCATCAGCGTTTATTCGGTGACAGGCAGTTTGCGGGCGGCTGATACCGAGGTGGAGGATGCCGGCATGACGTTTGTGATGCATAACATGTCATCATTGCAGGGAACCGTGACCAACTTTCTGCAGGAGAGGAATGTTAAAGCAACTCAGTTAGCAATCTCCAGCAGAGGTTCGATCCCAAACATCGAGTTTGTATTATTGGCCGATGAAAATAATATTGTCCTTCATGCTACCCGTGGGGAATTTGCGGGAATCCCTTTACAGCAGGCAGTCCCTGACGTTGATACGGATCTCATCAATGTTGCAAAAAAGTCGATGTCCGGCAAAACAATGATGTCTAGAAAACGGGATTCCATATCTGCATACTATCCCGTGGTAATCGGGGCAAGAGAGCATGAGCTCAGACCGTCACTGGCTGGCATTCTGTTCATGAAATATGATTTAACGTCCCCGAAAGAATTCCACCGATACGAGATAGAGCACCAAGCGTGGCAGTCCGTGTCACTTTATAGCTTTTTATTTCTGTCCCTCGGAGTTCTTCTTTATTATGCGCTGACTAAACGGGTGTCGGGGCTGGTTGCTGCCGTAAAAGGATTTGAAGCAGGAGATAGTTCCGTCCGCACCGGTTTGCAGGGAAGAGACGAACTCGCCCAGCTCGGACAGGCGTTTGATGACATGATCGTGACAATTGCAAGGGAACAGAGCGAGCGCCAGGATGCTCAAAAGAAGCTTGCCGACTCGCATGAAAGGCTTACAGCGGTGCTGAACGGTCTGGAGGCGATAGTCTATGTCTCCGACATGGCGACGTACGAGGTGATATTTCTCAATCAATACGCATTAAACATTTTTGGTCCTATTGTCGGTAAAATTTGCTGGCAAACGATCCAGCAAGGCCAGAGCGGACCGTGCGAATGGTGCACCAATTCGCAGCTTCTGGGCGCCGAAGGGAATCCGACTGGCGTTTGCCACTGGGAACTGCAAAACACCAAAAACGGCTGTTGGTACGATATGCGGGATCGGGCCATCCCCTGGATAGACGGTCGCATCGTGCGCATGGAGATCGCCACCGACATAACCGAACGTAAAAAAGC
>CAILXE010000096.1 GCA_903838095.1 uncultured Chlorobiaceae bacterium | reverse complement strand
GGCTTTGTCACCTTTTTTGATCCACCCAAGAAAGATGTTCAGGCAACGATTCAAAACCTCGAAAAGCTCGGTGTTGCGCTGAAAATCATTACCGGTGACAACGCTCTGGTGGCGGCAAGTCTTGGACGGCAGATCGGCATCGCCAATCCGGTCGTCCTCTCTGGTCCAGAAATCCGCAAAATGAGTGATCTGGCACTGATGCAGCAAGCCGTGCGAACCAATATTTTTGCTGAAGTGGAGCCGAATCAAAAAGAGCGCATTATCCTGTCGTTGAAAAAGAGTGGCAACGTCGTCGGCTTTATGGGTGACGGAATTAACGATGCTTCCGCTCTCCATGCGGCTGACGTTGGAATTTCAGTCGATTCAGCGGTTGATGTTGCCAAGGAGGCTGCCGAAATTGTGCTGCTCAACCATGACCTCAAAGTACTGGAACAGGGCATTATTGAGGGGCGCAAAACATTCACCAACACCATGAAGTATGTCTTTATGGCGACAAGCGCCAATTTCGGCAACATGTTCAGCATGGCGGGGGCCTCGCTCTTTCTTCCCTTCCTGCCCCTGCTGCCAAAGCAGATACTGCTCACCAACCTGCTGACCGACTTTCCGGAGATCACCATCTCCAGCGACCGGGTTGATGCCATCAACATCTCTCAGCCGCACCGCTGGGACATCAGCTTTATCCAGCGCTACATGATCACCTTCGGCATTCTCAGCTCGCTCTTTGACTTTTTCACCTTTGGCGTCCTTCATTATGTGCTGCACGCCGGCGAAGCTCAGTTTCAAACCGGATGGTTTGTTGAATCGGTCATCTCCGCATCGCTCATTGTGCTGGTGATCCGCACGCGCCTGCCCTTTTTCAAAAGCCCTCCCGGCAGGTACCTGCTGACAGCGACGCTGCTGGTGGTCATGGCTGTGCTGGCACTGCCCTTTACTCCACTGGCGGTCACTTTTGGATTTGCCCAGTTGCCATTAATCTTTTACGGCTGGATGCTGCTGATTGTGGCGCTCTATATTGTTTCAGCAGAAGTGACGAAGCATTTTTTCTACAAACGGCTGGAGAATATGGGGTGAGTGCCTGACGAAGAAACAAGGGAATAACCCAACTTGAGTTGGGCTCCCCTGCTTCATCGTTCCAGAATATCTTTCGTTTTATTTCACGATTGAACGCTGCTGCGCCCCCAGATATCTCGACATTTCCGGCCAGAAGGTCAGCATCTGCCTGCGGTCAAGCTGCTCAATCTCTTTGCCGTAACGATCCTGCACAAGTTTCCTGAAGGCAGGTGATGCCTTGGCTGCCTGGAGATCGCGGTTTCGAATAATTGCGGAGAGAGCTGCAAGATTTGGTCTTTTGGTTTTATCAATGGTGGCAATCCTCGAGAGCAATCCTGTGTTGATCTTACTGCCGCTGGTGGAGGTGGCATTGCCCGGATTTGCCTGTTCCGCAGGAGAGCTTTGTACCACTTGCACTGGGTTGCCCTTTTCTTTATCGGGACTGGGCGGCCCATACCAGCCAAGAACAACAGGAAGCACGGCGGCAATAATCGTGACAACTCCTCCAATAAGCGCTAATTTGATTTCTGTTTTCATGTCGAGCCATTTTTGGGGTGAAGATGAGAAAACAAAAGGTTTTTCATCAAGATAATGCGGGTATCCAGGAAAAGCAATAAGAAGAGAGGACAATAGTCGAGAACCTGAAATTCGCGAAACATTAATTTTTTGCGTACACTTTCCTTGCCAATGCCAAAAGAACAAACTGGTAACTGACTCTTACGATTACATCCATGCTGATTTCACGAAAAATCGAGATCGATTACGGCCATACCCTTCCAAACAGCTTTTCGTTCTGTAATCAACTGCACGGTCACCGGGGTGTCGTTGTTGCTACCGTTGAAGGTGAACTGATTGATCGAAATGGTGATGCGGAGGAGGGTATGGTGATGGATTTCAAGTTTTTGAAGGAAATTATGCGGCTCCACATTCACGACAAACTTGATCACGGCTTTGCGGTCTGGAAAGATGATCATGAAGATCTTGAGTTCATCCTGAAACGCAATTCACGGGTACTGGTGACTGATCAACCACCAACTGCCGAATGCCTGGCAAAATGGGCTTTTCACCAGATTTGTCCCCACCTGCCCAACGGAGTAACGCTGAAGCAGCTTCGCTGGTATGAGACTCCAAACAATTGGTCAGAATATGATGGCATATAACCTTCGGAAGAGGTGGTACAATTTCGCCCGGAATCTTCAGTTTATTGACACCAAGAGTTAGAAGGGGGGAATACAACTATAAAAAAATACTCTTGCATAATACGAAAATTGCGCTACATTGTAGCTACACGACGAGGCACTATAGATTAAAAAAAGGATAAGAGATGATTGCTAATTCTGTTGTGAGGGCGAGAATTGACGAGAAAACCAAGGCCGAGGCTTCCGTCGTACTGGCATCCATAGGGCTCACCGTGTCTGATGCTGTAAGGCTCATGCTGAAACGGGTTGTTGCTGAAAAGGCATTGCCTTTCGATCCGCTCATCCCGAATGCCGAAACTATTGAAGCTATTATGGAGGCGCGGCGCGGAGAACTCGTAACGGTTGGCTCTTTAGATAATCTGTTTCTGGATTTAAATGCGGACGATTGAGCGTAGCCGCAGATTTAAGCTCGACTATCGACGGGAGAAATCGGGGGCACACGGCAAAAAACTTGACGAGCTTTTGAGAAATATCCTTAGTCTGCTGATAGAGGACAAGACTTTACCGCCAAGTGCCGTCGATCATGCGCTGATCGGGACGATGAATGATTGCCGTGACTGCCACATCAAGCCTGATCTTATTTTGATCTACCAGAAAACAAACGACTCACTTGAACTGCTTCGTCTTGGATCACACAGTGAACTGGGGTTATAACACCAAAACCCTGGTGAAGTGCTGCATTGGCCGATGTCAAGCGGGTTCATGTTTTCCTGTATGAAAAAAGCCCCAATGCGGTCATACAAGCGGTAGTTCGGCAAAGGCATCGTTTCTATAGTCACAGGGTACGTATGGCTTCACAAAGTTTTGTACGATAATGGAGCGCCTCAACTCCAAAATTACTGCTCGCTTTGCAATCTCGAACCTCGCCAAAGCTGCACAGGGGAAATCATCAGCGCCTGATTTGGACCTCTTTTGCTGGTCCATCCACCAGTGTTCCGTTAATGAACTTGTGAATAATACTTGAGATATAACTCTGATACGGCAACCCTTCCTTGATGGCCTTTCTGAAGCAAGAAGTCATGTCCCAACCCCTACCTTTTTTCTTCATACCAAAGGAATGATTCTCTCAAGCGGTGCTTTTTGCTGTCCGAGTGCATGTGATTGTTAGCAAGGCTATAACTGGAATTTTGACCATTTAAAATCGACCAAATTTTATAAGCATGAAATTTATTCTGCCCTACAATTAGTCATTTTGCTTAATATGTGCTCTGTTCAAAACCTTACCTTGAACAACTAGACGGGCATTCCTCTGCACAAGAAGATTGTTCTGAATAAAGTAATCAATCAGAACTGAAATATCGCCTACTTTTTCCAGCTCCCTACGCAGGAAATATTGATCTCCCTCTTCGTCTTCATGCAGCATTGTCAGAAATTGTTCTGCTTGTCTGTCTTCCTTGATGTATTTCAGGTGTACAGGGAAGAGATTTGCGCCTGCCAAAGCAAGCGCCAGAGAGGTAATAAGATTCTGGTCTTCGGCAAAACAATAAAGTGCCATAAATGCTTCTGTGATATTTTTAACGAAATCACCTAAAGTCTGTTTTTTCCAGGTAGCCAGCACTTTGGCATAGGCGGGATCGTCATCAAAACTAAGGCTTGTTTCAACGCCGAAAGCATCCCAAGCATGGTCGGTTTGCTCCCAAATGATTTCTTTATCTTGCCACATGAGTCATTCCTCAGAATCTGAATAGTTCATAAGCGGGCTTATCTGTTAATGCATTCAGGAAAAAGGCAAAGCCGCCTTCATTTTTGCAGCGTAATACCTTTTTACGTTGATCCCTCATGCCGTGCTCGTCGCAGCAAGCAACTTGATGAGACGGTTGAAGCAGATGTTTGCAGTCCATGATAAAGCGGTAAAATAACGCTTCCTGCGCATAGGTATACTCCTTATCCGTTCCAACCAGCCCCATGACCTCATCGTAAATTTCGCGCGTCCAAACGAAATTGGCAGGAAATATTAACATCCTTGCCAACGTGAATTTGTCCTCCCAGTCAATACCTTTCGCATCTGATACAGTAAAGAAATCAGCTAGTGCATTCACCGTCAAGGATTTTTGTGGGACATTTTCTGGAAATGCTTGTTCTTCCAGAATAGCAATCAACTCGAATAAGGCATAGATACCAGCAAGCTGCTTTTTGTTGGCAAAATTTAGTTCTGCGTCTGTAAGCGACCACTGGTTTAGCGCTTTAAGCTCTGAAAGAGAGTAGCGTTCATAGCGTTGATACAATTTAGCGAGGGTTTCTATATAAAACCTTGCCTTCGAACAGAGACTTAGAAAACTACTAACAGCCGTGTTAATCGGATGTGTTACGTCGGTATTGAAGTGACGACATGAGAAATAGCAAATGTATAAAAAGACAAGGTATTTCCAGCGCAAATCGACTTCAACTTTATGTAGATAACTGTCAAAGCGCAGAAAAGCGGCTGAGTACTCTTCAGATACGGCAAGTTCCAGGATATCTTCTTCTGGCGTATCGGACAACTGGAGAGAGATGATATGTGCCATTGCCTCAATAATGTAAAACAAGGAAATACCTTCGTATTGTTTCCGATAATCAGAAATATACATCTTGTAAGGATTGGCAAACTCATTGAACTGAGGGGCAAATTCGTCGATTAGTGCAGGTTTGCCATCATCTAACACTTGAAGAATTTTATAGTGAGTCTCACCTTGAAAGTATCCACCCTGCTCAAAGTGTTTCAGCATCACTGCCGCTTCAAAGCGCAGGAGGTTATAACGCGTTGCCCATACCATTTGAAAAGCTGGTAAAGCAAGCACTTGATATAAATGCGCCAACTCATGATTGTGCGCCTGCATAAAGGTGGTATATATTAGTCTGGCTTGCTCAATTTCTTCGGTGGAATAGTTGGTTTGTTCTTCACCTGTTTTGATGGCTGTCAGCATTTTCTGAGCGGCTAGCACCTCATCCAGTTCAGTGTCAGAGATGGAAATGCGAATATCCAAGCCTTCTAAAAAGAACTCACCAGAAATGTTTTCTGACTTTGCAAACAAGCTTCCCATGAAGCTATCCTGCAAATATAGATTCATGAAGTCGCTGTCTATTTTTATTGGTTCTGATGTCACATCCGTCCTTTTGAAAAAGCACTAAGACTGATAATTGCTCACAATAATTAGATGGGCCCGCCTATACTGCGGATTTT
>CAILXE010000095.1 GCA_903838095.1 uncultured Chlorobiaceae bacterium | reverse complement strand
TGTCTTTGTTGTTTCCAAAGGCAGCTTCAATTGAGGTGGTTGTCAGTATCCTGAATATTTCATCCATCTTTTCGGCTGAGTACGGCATATTGTTGTCAAGCCACCATGTTATAAGGGAGATAAGCGAACTGACAAGATAGTGAGTCGTTATCTCTATGGGTACGGGTGGAGATTTCCGGCTTTTCATGAGTTCGGTCAGTGGCACGATCAGAAGATTATTGAGATATCGGTGAAGGTATTTCAGAATCATTTCTCCGCTTTTTTTGCCGGCTATCGCCTTGTATAATTTGTGATGCTCTCCGGTGTGGCGAAAGAGTTCAAGAATGATATTGACTTCAGGTTCCTTGCCGGTATGCCTTGAGGCAATCAGGGCTTGCTGCTGCTGTTCGAACAGGTTGCGCAGATGTTCAAAACTTGAGAGGAGCAGTTCATCTTTATCCCGATAGTGCGCGTAAAAGGTGGATCGTCCTGTGTCTGCACGATCCAGAATATCCTGAACGGTGATATCTTCGTATCCTTTTTCTACTATCAGAGACATGAGCGCCTCGTGCATCAGCTTTCGCGTCCGGTTTATCCGCCGGTCTTCCTTTTTTTCTTTCATAAATCGTCATTTTTGTCTGACAGAACTGGCGCTTTTGTTCGGTAGTGAACAATCTGGATCACATTGATTGTTGACTGAACGATGAAATATAGTTATTATTTTATCGAACACAATGTTCATTATCGAATAACATATTCTTTAAATATTTTATAAAGGAGAAACCTATCATGAAAGAGAAAGGTATCAGGGAGGCGGTTAAAGAGCAGTACGCCTTAACCGTAAAACAAAGCAGATCGTGCGGATGTTCTCAAAAAGCAAACTATCTTGATTCTGAATTTATCCAGTCGGCAGGTAAAGTTGCCGGGTATTCTGACGAGGAGTTAAAGAGTATTCCGGATGGCGCTAATCTTGGACTGGGCTGCGGCAACCCGGTGGCTCTCTCGTTGGTCAAAGAGGGTGATGTGGTGCTTGATCTCGGCTCAGGTCCTGGAATGGACTGTTTTCTTGCTTCAAACATTGTTGGCGACAAGGGGCTGGTTATCGGAGTGGATATGACGACCGAGATGGTCGAACGGGCAAGAGAGAACGCAAAAAATAACGGGTACAGGAATGTTGAATTTCGCCAGGGTGAGATTGAAGCCCTTCCTGTTGGGAGTGCTTCAGTTGATGTCATTATCTCAAACTGTGTCATTAACCTGTCAACTGACAAGCCTGGGGTCTTTCAGGAAGCTTATCGAGTTCTGAAGCCGGGCGGTACCATGCTGATCTCGGATATGGCACTTCTTGAAGATCTACCCGACTATCTCAAAAGTTCGGTCGAAGGTTATGTCAGGTGCATTGCAGGAGCCATTCGCAAGGATGAGTATCTTGAGGCGATCAAACAATCTGGATTTGAGGAAATATCGGTTATCGGAGAGAGTCGTTTTCCTGCGGAGTTGATTGCTGAACAGCCTCTTTTGAAGGAGCTCGTTACCAAAATGAACATACCGATGAGTGAGCTGCAGCGTATTGGAAGTACCGTCGTCAGCCTGAAGATAGCTGCAAAAAAATTAGTTCATCTTTAAATGACAGGTAAACCTGGTTTATCACAACATGAATCTTTTATTATGCTTTACCCTTCAGTTGCGTTCCGCATCGGGAGGGTTGCATATTTTATCTTGTTAACCGACGGTTGGGTTATCCTGGTGATGCCACAGGAGAGCAGACGCGATCAATTGAGGTGGGTTATATTCGATATGCCAACGTTTTCGTGCAGGCGGCAGTGAAATTCAGACTACGGTCTCTCTTTACTGAAGAGGGTGTTTTTGACGAGAGAGTTGACGATGTTATGGATGTTCGGAGCAAGACCCTGTGGGTTGATTTTGTTGATGACAAAAGCAAGGGTGTAGATTTTTCCTTCGAGGGGAAGAAATTTATTAACGACAACTACGTTATCCTCCCTCAAACGGCAGTCTCCTCCAAGAAAGTTGCCTTTTTCGTAACGCAAGGTGTAGCCAAGCTCTTTTATGGTTGTTTCAAGCAGGCTGAGTTGTGCTTTTTTTTTCATGAAACGTTGTCTCCAGTGGCCTTTTTGGCTGCTTATCCCCGCATTCTCGGGTCAAGCGCATCGCGAACACCATCGCCGATAAGGTTGAAGCAGACGACGGTTGTCAAAATTGCAATGCCGGGAAAGGTTGAAATCCACCAGTAGTTCAAAAGACTGTCGCGTCCTTCATTGATAATGTTTCCCCAGCTTGGTGTTGGTGGTTGAACTCCGAGCCCAAGGAAAGAGAGGCCGGCTTCGGTAAGGATAATGCTCCCGATTCTCAGGGTTGCAGCGATAATGACCGGAGTAAGGGTATTGGGAGCAAGGTGGCGAAAAATGATTCTCATATTTGAAAGTCCGAGAGACTTTGCTGCAAGAATAAATTCCTGTTCTTTCAGGGAGAGTACCTGGCTTCTGACAATTCTGGCCACTCCCATCCATCCGGTAAAGGAGAGGGTGATGACTATGAGATAGATTGAGTTGCCAAACGTGGCTATGATGATGAGAATAAGAAAAAGTGCGGGGAAGGCGATCAGGACATCAACGATTCTCATCATGACAGCGTCGATCCACCCGCCGAAATAGCCGGAGGTGACTCCGATGACGGTGCCAAGAGTAACTGAAATCAGGACGACAAGAAAGCCGATTGAAAGCGAGATTTTCGAGCCGTAGATTACCCGGCTGAGAATATCGCGCCCGTACTGATCCGTTCCGAGAATAAAGGTCCTGGAAATTGCAATGTTGTTTTCTCTCACTCCTGCCAGCTCTTCTAAAGGCATGGTTTTTGTGCGCATGCCCTGTCGGTAGATCACCTTGTCGCCTTCGATGTGGTATTCGTTGACAAACCTGATGGCGTTGGGTTCATTGCGTGTTTTCAGTTTCTGGAAATCACCGATCAGGCTGTTTGCAAGATTGATTGTTGTTCCTGAGCCCTTCTGCAGGGGTATGTCCAGGTTTTTTGGTTGTTTGAGCACCAGTGCATCGAGTCTTGAAAACGGCGGCTGATAGGCAGTGACCAGAAAGTCCTGCTGGTCATAAGGGCTGAAGGGGGCGATAAACGGAGCAAGGAATGCTGTGGAATAAAGGATAAAAATCACGGCTGAAGCGTACAGAGCAATGGTATGGCGCATAAAAGCCCGGAGGCTTATTTTGCCAAGACTCAGTTCTTTTTGCTGTGTTTGATCACTCTTTTTCCTGAGAGATTTTCGGGCAATGAACGCAAGAATTATCGGGATGGCAACAAGGTAAATTGCTCCAGTCCAGAATTCGATAATCTCGGATGAAAATATTTCTTTGAATGCGGACGGAGATAAAATAAATAGCGCAATCGATGTAAAAAGAGAGCGGAAGCTGATGAGTACAAGCTGTGCCCTGAAGAGCAGTACGAGCAGAAAAGCAACAAAAGAGAGAAGCAGAAAAAAGCGTGTTCCTTTATTCTGTATTTTTGTTGATCCTGTGCCGGTTGTTCTGTTGGCCATGGCTGATCGTTTGCTGCTTTCTGTGTTCAAGCTTTGGTGGAGCTATCGGTGAAAAAGCTGCTTTTCCCTGAAGAAAAGCAGCTTTGCATGGTAAAAAACCGGGTTCGTCAACAAATGCCGAACATCTGTCAGCTTGCAGGAGTTGCTTCCTCTGTTGTAGCTTCGGCCTCTTTTTTCGACGCAAGTATCGTAATGACAGGAGTATCAGGATCATCCATAATCGTCAAGTCAGAATAGGCGCCCATAGGAATCTCCTTGACGTGAAGTGAATGGCCGATTTGAAGCGCAGTGACATCAATGACGATATGATCAGGCATATTCTCAGGTTTCCCCTTGATCGTGAGAGCGTGGAGAATAATCTGGAGTTTGCCGCCTTTTTCAACGCCCACACTGTCGCCGGAAACCGCAACCGGAACTTCAAGTTCAATGATCTCGTCAGCAGAAAAGAGCTGAAAATCGGTATGAATGATTTTGTCGGTTACCGGGTGAAATTGAACGTCCTTGATAAATGAACGTTTGATTTTTCCATCCGGAAACTGAAGATCGATAATATGTGATTCGGCAGAATGCACAATTTTTTTGAGTGCCAGTTCGTTGACACTTACCGCAAGAGTTTGTTCACCTTTATGATAGACAACTGCAGGAACAACACCGCTCTTGCGGAGTTTTTCTGCTTCTTTCTTTTTGATAATGCGAGGCTCTACCCCCAATACAATAGTTTCCATGCTCTTCCTTTTATATCTTTTTCGCTTGTGTTTTAATGAAGGTTCGTAAGTTTTTCAATGATATTTTTACTGTCGAACAGGCAACTGACAGAATCATCTTCATAAATACGTTTTATGGCCTCACCGATAAGGTTGCTGACTGATACCGTCTCAATTTTCGTTGAGTAGGCGTGACTTGTAATAACTGAATCTGTAACAATAAGCTTTTCAAGGACAGAAGCGTTGATTCGCTCAATGGCCGGGCCTGAAAGAATCGGATGCGTTGCTGCCGCATAAATCTTGAGCCCTCCAGCTTCACGAATGGCTTTTGCCGCATTGACAATGGTTCCGGCAGTGTCTATCATATCGTCAACAAGCAGAACGTTTTTGCCTTTGACATCACCGATAATATTCATCACCTCTGCAACGTTTGCTGCTGGTCTGCGTTTGTCGACAATAACCAGATCAGTTCCGAGTTCCTCAGCAAATTTTCTTGCAAGCTTGACGCCGCCAACGTCAGGTGAAGCTACAACAAGGTTGTCTCGAAATTCTCTGTGACGGATATCGTTTATCAGGACAACACTGGAGTAAAGATGATCAAACGGTATATCAAAGAAACCCTGGATCTGTGGGGCATGAAGATCCATAGTGAGAATACGGTTAGCACCTGCCTGAGTGAGCAGATTGGCAACAAGCTTGGCTGTAATGGCAACGCGAGGCCGATCTTTTCTGTCTTGTCGGGCATAGCCGTAATAAGGCATAACTGCTGTAATCCTTGCCGCAGATGATCTTCTTGCAGCATCAATCATGATCAGTAGTTCCAGAAGGTTGTCGGCAGGCGGATTAGTCGATTGGATGATGAACAGGTCTGATCCTCTGACCGATTCGAAATAGTTGACCGATATTTCCCCGTCTGAAAAGTTTTCCACTTTTGCGTTACAAAGGGGCATATCGAGATATGCGGCAATTTTTTCAGCGAGGGCAGGATTACTGCGCCCTGCGAAAATTTTAATAGGTTTTGCCA
>CAILXE010000094.1 GCA_903838095.1 uncultured Chlorobiaceae bacterium | reverse complement strand
GCTTTTTGGCTTATGGTAAATAATTTTGTCGCCGACACTGAATTGCCTCACGTCGCCCTCCTTTCGGCTTGTATGACCTGACATCATGGTTATATGTAATGGTAGATTTATACAAATAAAAGTGCAAAAAACAAACTTATTTTTCTCACAACATCACCTGCCTTGTTTAGGCGGAATATTAAACAGCTTACAAGTCAAGACAGGGAAAAAAAAGATGGCTACCGTCACTACAGAGGTAATAATGTCGGCCTCATGCCCCCCCATAAATTTCACAAAAGAGGTTTCCGGATAAACATGCTCCACTGCCGACAGGGAAAGCTTGATGCCCAGCAAACCTATCACAAGAAATGCACAACTTTCAAGAAACGGATATCTCTCCATTAACCCGACAAATCCCTGTGCGACAAAACGCATGGCCAGAATACCAATAAAAACACCGACACAGATCAGCAGAAGATTGTCGGTAAACGCCACTGCAGCAAAAATATTGTCAATTGAAAAAGCGAGATCCATGATTTCAATGAGCAGAACCGTTGACCAGAAAGGACCTACAGCACCCAGGGTCAACTGGTAAAACCGGTTACTCTGTTTGTCAAGTAAATCATCCGTTTTTTCAGGTGTTTTTTTGCCCCTTTTCCAGTTCCACACCAGATAGAGCAGATATAGTCCGCCTAATGGCTTCAGCCACCAGATCTGAATCAAAAAAGAGGCAAAAAACAGACATAGGCCTCTGAACAGATAGGCTCCGATAATGCCGTACTTCAGGGCTGCCGCCCGTTGCCTCTCCGGCAGATCCATGACCATGGTAGCCAGGACTGCGGCATTATCCACGGAAAGCAGGCTCTCAATAATAATCAGATTGCCAACAATAAGCACGGATGCCACAGGTGCGGCCACAATTTGCTGCAACAGATCAACCATAGCTCAAATCTGAACTAAAACGCCTATCTCTATCACCTGACCAGAAGGAAGATCATAGTAAGCCGTCGCACTGAGTGCATTGCGGGCCATCAAGGCAAAAAGTTTTCTGCGCCACAAGTTCATTTTCGACTTGGCCCCGGCAACAATTTTCTCACGACTCAGGAAAAAGCTGATCGCCTCAGGCCTGAAATTCAATCCCTGATGGTTTGCCAGTGCAATGACCTGTCGGATATTCGGATATTCCAGAAATCCATACCGGGCAATAACCTTAAAAAAGCCGTCACCAAGTTTGGTCACCTCGACCTTCCGACTGTTCGGCACCCTCGGTACCCGCTCCGTACTAAAATGAAAGAGAGCGACCTCCGAATGCATCACCTTGTTGTGACGCAGATTGTGCAGCATTGCAACAGGAACTAAATCGGGGTTTGCCGTCAGATAAACGGCCTGGCCATTAACCCGATAAGGCTGTTGTAATGAAAGGCTCTGGATAAACTCGTCAACCGTCAGGGTACGATCCATGAGCTGTTGCAAAAGAAGGCTTCTTCCCTGTTTCCAGGTCAGCATAAACGTAAACACTCCCAGACCAATCACCAAAGGAAACCATGCGCCATGAAACAGTTTGCTCATACTGGCGCCGAAAAAAGAGAGATCAATAACCGCAAAAAAAGTGATCAATACATTCAGCGCTATTCTGTTCCACTTCCAGAGGTCACGTGCCACGTAATAAAAAAGAATAGTAGAAATCAGCATGGTGGCGGTCACTGCAACACCATAAGCAGCAGCAAGCTTGCTTGATGAACCGAAGCCGGCCACCAGTCCGATGGTTGCCACCATTAATGTCCAGTTTGCTGCAGGAACATAAATCTGGCCAATATGCTTTGCGGAGGTATGTGTTATGGTCAGTCGAGGCAGATACCCAAGCTGAATTGCCTGCTGGGTCAAAGAAAAAACACCGGTAATCAGGGCCTGCGAGGCAATAATAGTGGCCGACGTTGAAAGGAGCACCATGGGAATCATTGCCCACGACGGCACAAGGCTGTAAAACGGGTGATGGGATTCAAGAGGAAAGGCAAGAAGAAGCGCACCCTGCCCGAAATAGTTAAGGAGTAATGCTGGAAGCACGAGCAGAACCCACGTCAGACGAATAGGATGTTTTCCAAAATGACCCATATCAGCATAGAGCGCTTCAGCCCCAGTCACGGAGAGAAAAACCGCTCCCAAAACCATAAAACCCTGCAGATGATTGTTCAGAAGAAATGAAATTCCATACCACGGCAGGAAAGCCTTCAAAATCTGCGGGTAACGAATAATTTCAGCAAAGCCAAGGATACCTATGACAAGAAACCAAACGAGAATAATCGGACCGAAAAGAGCGCCGACTTTTGCCGTACCATTATGCTGAAACAGAAAAAGACAAACCAGAACGATCACGGTCGCCGGTATGACAAGATCCTTGAATGCAGGCGCAATAATCTGAACACCTTCGATCGCGCTGAGAACAGATATGGCAGGCGTAATCATCCCGTCACCATAGAGCAATGCTGCTCCAAACAGCCCTATGACAACCAAAAACCATCGTTCATAACCAATTTTTTTGCTTTGCGTGATAATCAGTGCGGTAAGAGCAAGAACCCCTCCTTCACCGTCGTTGTCAGCTTTCATGATAAAGGTCAGATATTTCAGACTGACAATCAGAAGAAGGGCCCAGACAAGCAGAGAGAGAACACCGAGTACATTGCCTTGAGTGATAGGAATGCCATACTCGCCATGAAAACACTCTCTGACAGCATAAAGAGGGCTGGTCCCTATATCACCGAAAACCACCCCGAGAGCCGCAAGAGAGAGCCCGGCAAGTCGCTTCATGCCAGATTGTCCCGCATGGCTGCCTGCATCGGGTTCTTCCGAAATTATTGACATAATCGATTAAGAGATTAAGAGAATAACCAACAGGTTATAGTATCCGACAAAAAAGAGCATCGGATAATATAGAGAATAAGTACCAAATCAAATAAATCAGGCAAACGGCGCGGTACTCTCGCAAAAACAAAGGGTTAATCTACCCGACTCACTGGATGATATTCAAAAAAAAGAATCAGGATTCCTTCTTTTGAAGAAGATGCTTCGAAAAATAACACCCGAACAAAGCGGCAAAAAGTATCGCATAAATAAGATAATATCTCAATATTAATACGCTTTATAGCCAAGAGCCACCGGGTTCCGCAAATATTGGCTGGTTTAAAATATTTTCTTATATTGAACCGTAATGAATTGAAGTGAATGGACTGTTGATTTTTATTCATTTTCCGGTTCTTGTGAAGAGTACTGTGAAGAGAATAAAGAACTTAAACCCGGAGCGCATGAAACATGAAAAACATTTTTTCAGATTATCGGTTTTTGCGACACTGATAACTATTGGTCTTGGTGCAAGCCAGATCGGCATAAATAATCCACTATATAACTCTGCTGAGGCTGCAAAGCGGCAAGAAAGTCTTTCAACAGGAATATTGCAGGCAAAAAAAATTATTTCTGAAGGAAAAGCCTCATTTTACTCTGATGAGTTTCACGGACGCAAAACTGCGAACGGAGAAACCTTTAATATGGGAAATTTAACCGCAGCTCATCCATCGCTGCCCTTTGGCACCTGGGTAAGAGTAACCAATCTGCGAAACGGAAAAGACGTTGTTGTACGCATTAATGACCGGGGACCTTTTATTAAAGGCAGGGTCATTGATTTATCAATCAGCGCAGCAAAAGAAATTGGCCTTGTTAAATCCGGTACGGCACGAGTGAAACTCGAAGCGCTCGAGACAAAACCCTCCTCTTTTATTTCCGGGTGATATATTCTGGAAAATCCTCTAATAAAAAAGCCTGCTTGAAACAGCAGGCTTTTTTATTAACAGCAACCGAGGCACTTATTTCCCCGATATATACTTGTTGACATGATCAAAAAAAGCACGAGCATCAAGAACACCGACAATTCTGCTCCCAGGAATTTCTTTGCCGCTGGCATCAAAAAAAATGATGCCTGGAGGCCCGAAAAGACCAAACCGCTTCATTAACGCACGCTGATCATCCCCGTTTGCTGTCACATCAACACGCAACAACTCAACATTTTTAAACTGCTCCATAACCTTCGGATCCTGAAAGGTGAACTTGTCCAGTTCCTTGCAGGCAACACACCAGTCTGCATAAAAATCAAGCATCACGGGTTTTTTAGCCGATTGAAGCGCCTGATCCAACTCGCCTGTGGTACGAATGGGAGCAAAACTGATTTTCTCGCTATCGGCCGCCACGGCACTCCCGCCTCCGCGAATATGCGACAGCGGTTCAAGAACATTTGTCCCACCAGAAGCAGCACCAACAAGCTCCATTCCTCCTATAACAAAAAGGAACAAACCAAGTGTTTTGCCAAAGCGCTGTGCTATTGAGGCTTTTCCGGAAGAGGCCTCAAAAATTCCAAGAAAAACCGCGCAAAGAATGGCGAAAGCGCCCCAGAAAAGCATCTGAACAGGAACGGTGAGAATCGGTGAAACCATCCATACCGCAACAGCAATGAGGAGAAGACCGAAAACATATTTAACACCGATCATCCAGGCGCCCGCTTTTGGCAGCAGACTACCAGCCGACAAACCGACAAGCAATAAAGGAACACTCATGCCCGTTGCCATCGAAAAGAGAGCCAGACCACCAAGAAGCACATCCTGAGTCTGACTGATATAGACAAGAGTTCCGGCAAGCGGTGCGGCCACACATGGACCAACAATAAGCGCCGATAACGCTCCCATAAAAAATACCCCAACAAAACGCCCACGCTTCAATCCGCCTGAAGCCTTGCCAAGCTTACTTTGCAGTGAGGTTGGCAACTGTAGTTGATAAACATCAAACATGGAAAGAGAGAGTAATACAAGAAGCAACGCAAACATCACCAAAACCCAGGGTTTCTGCAATGCTCCGGAAAGGCCCTCACCGGCAAGTCCGGCCGCAACACCAAGTGACGTATAGACCAATGCCATCCCGAGACAATAGGCCAGCGCCATAAGAAAACTGCGGCGGCGTGTTACGTCACCCTCTCCCACAATGATGGAAGAAAGAATAGGCACCATAGGCAAAACACAGGGAGTAAAAGACAGAAGCAATCCAAACGCAAGGAAAGCCAGAGAAATTTTCCACAAACTTCCGCCAGCAAGAGTGGCTGTAGCAAGAGAAAGATCATTATCAGGCGAACTCACTTTTGAAGATGTGCTTTCACTCCTGGTGGACGAAACCGGAGCATCAGCCGGGGTCGCTGCAATACCCGTTTCAGTAACTGACGGAGTTCCGGGCTGGTCACCAGCAATCACGAGCGCCCCCGACTTGTTTGGGTCAACCGTAAAGAGTTTTGTTATCGGCGGATAACAGAGACCATCCTCGGCACAACCCTGGTATCCCACGTTCAACGTAAATATTCCGCCATCCTTGGCAAGAGGCACATCAACATTGAGATTATCATGATATATCTCAAGCTTCTCACCAGTCGTCGGATCAGTAAAAATGATGCCTTTCGGCAATGCTGATGTTTTCACCAGAACCTGGCCGTTGTCAACACCAACGCCAACCTTGTCGCGATACAACTTATAACCCTTTGCGATTTCCCAATGAAGGGTCACAAGACGGGGATTTTTCAACTCCGCCGTCAGTTTGAATGCCTGATCAGGATCAAGAAAATCAGCAGCAAGGACAGTAGTCACCCTGAGGAAAAACACCAGAAAAACAGCAAAAAGGAGTGCGGTACGCCTGAAAAAAAATAGATTCATATTTTTTTGCTTTTAACATTTGTGAAGAATAAAACGTATTACGAGTTTTTGTGATAAATCTTTCCTGACTGGTCCACCGCCAGGTATCCCATACCTGCATCTTCAAGAAAAGACAACCCGTCACTCTCTTTCAGCATAGCAATGGTCGAACAGCTTCCGGCGGTAAGAGCTAACGGAGCGACAACTGTTACTGATCTCCAGAAGGTCACAGGATAGCCACTCCGTGGATGAATAATGTGACAGTAGCGATGACCATCCACTTCAAAGAACCGTTCATAGTCACCACTTGTCGCCAGAGCTCCGGTATGGAGTGGAATCGAGGCAATCGTGCGCTCCTTATGGCGCGGGTCCTGAATCCCGATAATCCATGGACTTCCGTCCGGCTTTGGGCCAACAAGCCGTATATCCCCCGAAAGATTCACATAGCCATACCGTCCGCCTTGTTCATAAACAACCGCTGCAGCCCGGTCAGCGGCATACTCCTTCCCGAATCCCCCAAAATCAATCTCCATACCGGTGACAGGTAAACGAATAGCATCGTCCTGCCTCTCCACTCTTTTCCAGCCAATAAGCTCAAGCTGTTCAGCAAGTTTTACCGGATCGGGCAATTGCGCCTTGCTGAAATTCCATACATGGCGCAAACTGCCCGAGGTAATATCGAAAACACCATCACTGTTATCATAAAGGGTATCGGCATACTGAAACAAGAATGCCGTCTCTTCATCATACTTTACAAAGTCACGACCAGCGGCTGCATTGATGCGGGACACAATGCTCCCGGGACGATAACGAGAATACTTGTACTCAATTCTGCCCACCTCCTTAAAAGCAAGGTCTGCTATGGCGTGTGCCTTTTGTTTGCTCTCCGACACAAGAACGACCTCGCCCTTTCCTCCCAAAGCATGAAAACCAATACGATAAATCTCCATATCCACGACTTCACTTTTTCCGTTTGAATAACCAAGGTTGAGTTTAACGATTGCTGCTCTCCGCTTCAAACTGCTTTTTCTTTATATCATCGGATGTCCCTGAAGATCAAAAAACTACTTAAAAGAGCACCCATGCAAGGAGAGCAAGCCCTCCAACCCCTGCGACAGCAACTCCAGCGCCGCCACCGCCACCACTACTTGCTGCATAGGGATCTGCCGTAGTAAAGTCATAAGGAGTCGACTCGACATAAGAGTTACCAGCTCCATCAACGACATGAGTGGTGACAACGTAGTGTGTACTGTTCGTCAGATCCGCCGTAGGATTAACGGTGAGGGTCGTGGTACCGGATCCAGTCAGCACAGCAGGCACGAGCGCTCCTGCTGCTGTTCGAATCTCAATGGTTCCAGTAACCGGCTCACTGAAAGCAAGAACAATATCACTGTTCACAGCAATACCGGTAGCGTTATCGAGAGGGCTGAATGAAACAACTGTTGGCGCTTGAGTATCTGGGCCAAGCTGCCCCGTGGTAAAGGTAGCTGCATCATTACCAGCAACGTCCTGAATCGCACTGACGTCATTATTGACTGTTGGATCAGTATAGTTTACTGTTACCTTTTCATTTTGAGTTAAAGAAGTATTCAGCGTCAAGGTAACAGTATGAGCGCTTGCATCAACAGCTACACTATTGACCGTATGACCGGAGACGCTGAATGCGCTTGCAAGCGGTGGATGAGCGGCATCGAGGTTATTAAGTTCGTTAAAGCTCAGTAACACTTTTGAACCATAGATC
>CAILXE010000093.1 GCA_903838095.1 uncultured Chlorobiaceae bacterium | reverse complement strand
GAAACAATAGCAATTCAGAGATAAATTGGCGTTTTACAACAGAAAAGGCAAGAATCAAGTTGCTACACCTTTATCCGACAATTGAGGCGTGACATGACAGTAGTGCTTTTAACCGGGCATCAAAAATACCGAAAAAATATAGTGCATTTGTGGTCATTGACTTCTAATAAAAATGGCAAATTGAAAATGTTAAGGGGAGCATGAATACAGAATACTCATTCGATTTTTCCGGACAGATTCGGGCAAGAGCGGCAGAAGTTTTTTCTGAAGTTGTCTCTTTGCGCAGGGAGATTCATCGTCACCCCGAACTCTCTTACGAAGAGGTAAAAACCACAGCTCTGATAACCGATTTTCTTCTTGGTCTCGGAATCACACCTGAATCGCCAATGCTTCACACCGGGGTTGTGGCTGTGATCAGGGGAGGAAAAAAGGCATCTTCCGGACATCATCTGGTTGCATTACGTGCGGATATTGATGCACTGCCTCTTAACGAAGAAAATCAACACGGCTTCTGTTCTGTTGAGTCAGGAAAAATGCATGCATGTGGTCATGATATGCACACAGCAATGCTTCTTGGCGCAGCAAAAATTCTTTCAGAAATGAAAGAAATGTTGATTGGCGATGTGCTCCTTATTTTTCAGCCAGCAGAGGAAAAAGCTCCCGGTGGTGCCAAACCATTTCTTGAAGCAGGTCTTTTCGAAAGATTCAAGCCATCAGTTATTATCGGTCAGCACTGTTTTCCTAATGTTGAGACCGGAAAAGTTGCTTTGTGCAAGGGAAGTTTTATGGCAGCGGCAGATGAACTTTACTTTACTGTAACTGGACAGGGAGGTCATGCTTCAGCTCCCCATAAAGCGGCTGATCCTGTTCTTGCAGCAGCTCATATTATTACCGCCGCACAGCATCTTGTCAGTCGTGTTGCTCCACCTCATGAGCCGGCGGTGGTTTCGATAGCATCAATTCATGGCGGCAACGCCACAAATGTTATTCCAAGACAGGTTACCATGTCAGGAACGATGAGAACCATGAATGAGGAGCTGCGATCACTCCTTCAGGAAAGACTTTGTCAGATGGTCGAACATATTGCCACAGGACTTGGTGTTGAGGCTGAAGTGGAAATCAGGAAAGGGTATCCGGTGCTTTTTAACAATCCTGATGTGACTGAAAAGGCAGAGATGATTTGTACCGAGTATCTTGGCAACACCAATGTGCTCACGAGTGAACCCATCATGACCGCTGAAGATTTTGCTTATTACCTTCAGGAATGTCCCGGGACTTTCTGGCAGATCGGAACCGGAGCGGAAAATAAAGACAAAAATAACACCCTGCACTCACCAACATTCAATCCTGAAGAGCGTTCTCTCGAAACCGGAAGCGGCCTGCTTGCATACGCCGCATTCCGGTTTCTTGAGCTGCTAAACTGACATTATGCTTTTCCGTCAGAACCAAGAACATTGATGATCTTGTGGACGTAAAGTTTTTTGAGGGCATCACGAGCTGGCCCAAGATATTTTCTTGGATCAAACTCTTCAGGTTTTTCGTCAAACACCTTGCGGATTGCAGCAGTCATCGCAAGACGTCCATCGGAGTCGATATTGATTTTACAAACGGCAGACTTGGCGGCAAGGCGAAGCTGATCTTCACTGATACCAATAGCATCTTTCAGTTTTCCGCCATGCTCATTGATGGTCTTCACCAGATCTTGTGGAACAGAAGAGGATCCATGCAGGACAATAGGAAATCCCGGAATACGCTGTTCAATTTCTGAAAGAATATCAAGTCGGATTTTCGGGTCTTCGCCGGGCTTGAACTTGAATGCGCCATGCGAGGTGCCAATGGAAATGGCGAGACTGTCAACCCCTGTTTTTGCAACGAAATCCTCAACCTCTTCAGGCTGTGTGTAGGTGTGGTGCGCGGCAGAGACCTCGTCTTCAATGCCTGCCAGTACACCCAGCTCACCCTCAACAGTAACATCATATTGATGAGCATACTCAACAACTTTTTTGGTCAGCGCGACATTCTCTTCATAAGAGAGATGAGAACCATCAATCATGACAGAAGAAAATCCCGATTCAATGCAGTCAACACAAAGTTCAAAGCTGTCACCGTGATCAAGGTGAAGCACAATTGGAATTGGAGAACCGAGTTCATCGGCATAGGCCACAGCTCCCTGTGCAAGGTAACGAAGCAGGGTTTCGTTCGCATAGTTTCTGGCGCCTTTGGAAACCTGAAGAATAACTGGTGATTTGGTTTCTGCGCAAGCAAGGATGATCGCCTGCATTTGTTCGAGATTATTGAAGTTATATGCAGGAATGGCGTAACCCCCTGTTACAGCTTTAGAAAAAAGCTCACGGCTGTTGACCAATCCAAGTTCTTTATAACTTATTTTCTTTTTTTGCATTGAAAGCTCTCCTTTTATTTATTATTATATGCAGTAGTTTTTCGCAGGGTGCCATTCGCGAATGGCTTCTTATGCGTACCTCAATATATGTATATTAGTCTTCTCATTCAAAACAGCTTTTCACTGCACGTCGAACCATTGACCTCATAGATTAACATGTATAGAAAAAGTTTGCTTCTCATTATTATTGTTTTGGGAAGCAATGTGCCGTTATGTGCCAATAATTTTGTAAAATCTGCTCCATCTGTTACTGTTGTCACGTTCAGGCCAACTGCTGCCAACGAGGAAGCGGGCAAATATATCACAAAAACTCTTCTCCAAAGTCACTATAGAAAAATATCGGTCAACGACTCTCTTTCCCGGCAGATTTTTAATCGATTTATAGACAATCTGGACGGAAGCAAAAGCTATTTTGTGGCAAGTGAAGTGGAAAGTCTCAGGAAAATTTTTGGAAATCGTCTTGATGACGATTTCCTTGCGGGCAAGTCAAATTCAGGCTTTGGCATCTATAACTTTTTTCTTAAACG
>CAILXE010000092.1 GCA_903838095.1 uncultured Chlorobiaceae bacterium | reverse complement strand
TGGACTGGTTTAAGTGTAAGATGTTGATTACCAAACGTATGACATAGGTATCAAAATTACAGACAAAGAGATGGCCCAGATGAACCTTCACAAACACGCCATGCTTCCAGATTGGCAATATACTCTCTGCCCACACAATAATCGGAATTAGTTTTTGCATGGACCCTAAGGGTTGGATTGTGAAAATGCGGTAAATGAGACGGCAACACAAAAGACAGTCAACCAAGATTTGAGAAAATTCATAGAGGGGAAAAAATTAGTTGTTGATGATTGCACCACTGAGCGGGCTATAAATAATCACCTGAAGCCGTCCATAAGCTGATCTATACGGATCGGAATCCTCCCAATTCACGACCCCATCCCCGTCCCAGTCGGTTCCTTCTGTGGCCCGGTAGAACCCGACGCTTCCGTTTATAGATGCCGTGAAGTTTGTTTGCCCTTGCGAGCCATGAGCCGCAATTATTGAAAAAACGTTGTTTGAATTGAAGAGAGCCGGAACAAAATAAATGTCATAGGACTTATTTGTGTCCGTGTTGACCAATGTGAAAGAAATATTCGTGCCTTGGACAATTGGCGTCAAAAAATAAAAACCGTTGGTATAAAGGGCTGACTGCGCCATTGGACTCATCAGGGCAAGGGGACTCATCTGCATTGTTCGCATGTGCGTGTTTACTTGTAATTCAGCAGCAACCTCTTCGGCTGGGGTCACTGGCCCCAAATCAGCAGCCTGTCGGGTGCTGGCGTAATAGAAATTCAGCTCCCAGTCTCCGGTTGGTTGGGGAAATGTCGTCAATTCATCAAACAATCCCTCACCGGTTTGTCGTCCACCATGTGCGCTACCAATTGTCAAAGAGGCCATTCCGGTCATTGCAAGCGGCAGAACAGGAAAATCTTCACCGGAAGCAACCGGCTTGTCATCGACATAAAGCACTGCTTGATTTGTGGTATAGGAAAGCGTTACCAAATGCCATTTATCCGCAGTCCAAGCAATTTTTGTCGCAAGATAATCCACAGAACCATTATCAGTATCCCCGCTTATAACCAATGAGTCACCGTTGGGGGAGACATGCAAATCCCAAGCCACCACTACTTTTTTGCCAGCATTCAAAGACACTTCCAACAGCTTAGCAACGTGACCGGGACCATTTCCACTAGCTGAATGGCTGCTCCAATTTGGCGAATACCAAAGACGAATTGAGCCTTCGGGGGTAAAATTCCACTTGTTAGTGGTAAACATCGGAATTACATACGGGTTGACGGTGTTACCAGCACGAGCTAACGCATAACCAATCCAACTCTCTTGCCAAGTTGAGGTGTCGATGGCACTTGTGGTCAATCCTTTCGCCGATGTCGAAGAAAGCGGTTCATCGAACGACCACCTTTGAAGCTCAGTCTCGGGCCAGGGCGGGGCTGGCGGACGGGGTTTGGCAAAAATTTGAAGGGGTTGAATCGCCAGCAGCATTGCCGCTGCGATTACTGCTACTTTTCTTCTAACTATCATAATTGTTTTTATTCCCGCCCGCGATTGGCCAGCCAGAGCCGGAAATTCTTCAACGCCAGCTTGCGAACCAGTGCTGGCAACTCATCGTGACATTTCCAGAAGGACGA
>CAILXE010000091.1 GCA_903838095.1 uncultured Chlorobiaceae bacterium | reverse complement strand
TATTGGCATACTGGGAGACCTTGCCGCTGGAATCAATCACCAGCGACTATATCCCGATGCTCTCATTGAGCTGCGCAACAACATGCTTTTCTCTGCCCGTTTTTTTGATTCCTACCTTCAATCAAAGCTGAATGAGGCACTTGATCCGTATATAGTGCTTCTGGGCTCTGCCTCTTATTACCTGTGCGATCTGCCCGGAAGTGCGTCAGTATTAGCGAAGCGCATCGACGGTAACTGCCCAGATCTTGAGGGCGAAGGCTTGGAGTCACTGTTACTTTGGTTGTTAAAAGGTGATCTTGGAACGTATTTTGATGGTACTGATGGAGCTTTTGGTGGATTTATCGACGACATTTCCCGATGGGTTGTTCAATTTTTCGAGGATGGGTCAGGCGAAGACAATCTTCTCGATTTGGCAAAGAAGCTGAGTGAAGCTGTCTATGAATTCGGCACTCCCAGGCAGCTCCTACTTGGAGATGTTGTCGCGGCCATTTTGAGAAAAAAGCTTGAAAATTCTGTTTGGAAGGCCCTGCCATCATATTCCGGGCTTTCACGTGATAAATGGCTCTATGCGCTGCAGAAGAAATCTTTCATCAAAGAGCTCTGGCCTGCACAGCACCTTTTGGGCAAGGCTGATGTTCTCAAAGGTAAGTCTGCCATTGTTCAAATGCCCACTAGTGCGGGCAAAACAAAAGCAACTGAACTAATCCTTCGAAGTGCATTTCTGGCTGACCGCGTATCACTGGCCATCATCATTGCTCCATTCAGGGCTCTGTGCCATGAGATAAAAAACAGCTTGGTCGAGGCATTTCGCAATGAATCAACCAAGGTTGAGGAATTATCCGATGTCCTACAGACCGATGTCCCAATTGCCGAGTTAGTGGGGCATCAGCAGATCTTGGTTGTGACCCCTGAGAAACTGATTTATGTCCTTCGGCATGCACCCGAACTGGCTTCTCAAATAGGGCTGCTGGTCTTTGATGAAGGGCACCAGTTTGATAGCGGTACCAGAGGCATCACATACGAACTGCTTCTGACATCGCTGCGCTCCATGATTCCCGAAGCAACCCAAAAGATATTGATTTCGGCAGTCATCAGCAATGCCGAGGATGTTGGCGAATGGCTGAACGGTGCGCCCAATGTCGTAGAAGGCACCACCCTGATTCCGACATACAGGTCAGTCGGCTTCGCGAGTTGGATCGATCCTTTGGGAAGAATTGAGTACGTTGACAGCCGGGATGCCGAACAAAATGAGTTTTTCGTTCCGAGGGTCATCGAGAGATTCAATCTCGGGAAAAAGAAGCATGAAAGGACGGATCGTTTTTTCCCTGAAAAAACCAATGGACAGACTATCGCGCTTTACCTTGGTCTGAAATTAGTACCGAATGGCAGCATTGCTGTTTTCTGCGGGACGAAGTTGATAGCGACAAGTGTCTGCGCGAAGGCCGTGGATATTATCGAACGTGCAGCTCCTTTTGCTTTGCCCTCAGAATTTTCAAACCCAGAGGAAGTTGAGCGGCTGACATATCTGCATGTTGAGAATCTTGGAGCTGATGCCTTGGCATCTCAAAGCGCTGCACACGGCATTTTTTCCCATCACAGCAATATCCCACATGGTATCCGTGTGGCGGTGGAATACGCGATGAGAGAGGATCTGGTACGGTTCGTTGTTTGCACTTCCACATTGGGGCAGGGCGTAAACCTTCCGATTCGATACCTCATTGTGACCGGTGTGTATCAGGGGATAGAGCGTATCAAAGTTAGGGATTTCCACAACCTCATTGGCCGTGCTGGGCGAGCTGGAATGCATACAGAAGGTAGTATTTTGTTTGCAGATCCGGTGATCTATGACAAACGGAAGTCCAGCAACGGCGGCAAATGGCGCTGGGAGCAGGTGAAAGAGCTTCTGGAGCCTCGAAATTCCGAGCCATGTATCAGCAATCTCCTGTCTATCTTCGAACCTATCAAGAGTGATGACAAGAAATACACAATCATGGAGGCTCTGGATTTTGCCAAGGCATATATCAGCGACCCAGATGAAGTTGCCAAACTGGCGACCGATATAAGCCGCACAACATGGGGCAAGGGATTCTCACAAGAAGGTGTCGAGCGACAAGTCACATGGAGAATCCGTCTCATCTGCGCTGTCGAGAGTTTCTTGTTGTCCCATTGGGATGAAACAGAGGACGGTCTTTCGGAAGCAGATGTGATCAGCCTAGCCGAAGAAACGCTTGCTTTTTTTCTGGCAGATGAACAGAAAAAAGAGCATATCCGCGAGTTGTTTCAACTCCTTGCAAAAAATATTGCTGTAAAAATTCCCGATCTGGCTCGCCGAAAAATTTACGGCAGAACGCTTTACGGCGTTCAAGAGGCCCAAGCAATCGAAGGCTGGGTTCAATCAAACGCAGCCAGTCTGCTTTCGATTCTTGATGAAACGGAGGTACTTGACCTTGTTTGGCCTTTGTTCACCAAGCATATCAATGGTGGTGTGTTCAGGAAGTTCGATAAGCCGGAGGTGCTTAAGGAAATAGCGCATGGATGGATAGGTGGAAAACCCTTCAGCAACCTCTTGGGAACCATTCATAACCATAGGGCAAAAATGATATGTGGTACTCAGCGGAGGGAGTTCAAGATTGATCATGTCGTCGACGTCTGCGAAGGAACGCTTGCTTATTGAGCACACCGGAGTATAGTGTACCACCTCTACCGGAGCAAAGTGTACCAGCGATTCCGGAGCATAGTGTACCACCTGTACCGGAGTAAAGTGTACCAGGTATTCCGGGCGAAAGTGTACCACCCAATCAAGTCAGATTTG
>CAILXE010000090.1 GCA_903838095.1 uncultured Chlorobiaceae bacterium | reverse complement strand
TTTTCAAAACAGACCATGGAACTCACATAATCAGTGCCTTGCAGATGGGAATTGTCAAAACATTCAATGCGTTGCGGCACTTTTTGCAGATGAAGCAGCTCTCTGAGTGCCGTCAGCCCGAAGTGCTCCCGGGCAATTTCGCCTCTCTTTTGCTTCTGGATAAGGTACTCTTCAAGATGGTGCCGGGCGTTCTGGCGGCACATCTCGACCAGGTGCGCTTTTTCACCGATTTGCGGCACGATAAAACGTATCTGTTTTTTTTCCGGCTGCTTTTCCACAATAAACGCCCGCAGTGTCTCCTCCTCCTCAGGCCCAATTGCTTCCTGCAGAAGAATCTCATCTGGCATCCCTTCAAGAGTTTCGATATAATATTTTTCGATCACTCTCGCCTGCAAGCCTGCGTCACTTTCGCCATCAGTATTGTTCATGTAGATACGCTGTGAGCCGAGCAGCTTTCCCTCGCGAATTTTGAACACCACACCGCAACCATCATCCTCGCCAGCGGCAACAGCAAAAACATCCCGATCCACTTCGTCACCGGCTATCATCTTTTGCCGTTCAGCATACCGTTTCAGACTTTCAATCTGTGCTTTTATCTCTGCTGCCTGCTCAAACTTCAGCTCCCGGGCATAGCGCTGCATGGATTCTGTGAGTGAGCGGATCATTGTTGATGTCTTTCCTTTTAACAGTCTGATAATCTCATTGATCATCATGAGATACTCTTCTTCTGACTGAAGGCCCTCACACGGTCCCTTGCATTTATGGATATGATAGTCGAGGCAAAGCTTGAATTTACGTGCGGCAATATTTTCCTCACTCAAGCGGAATTTGCAGCTCCGCACCGGAAAAATCGAGCTGATAAGATCAAGAATGGAGCGAAGTTGGCCCGCTTCAGTATAGGGGCCGAACCAGGTGGAGCCGTCTCTTCTTCGCTGCCGGGAAAAGAGAATGCGCGGAAACGGTTCATTAGTGATAACAAGATAGGGATAGGTTTTGTCATCCTTGAGGTTGATGTTGTAACGGGGTTTCAGCTCCTTGATCAGATTGTTTTCAAGAATCAATGCCTCGACCTCTGAAGAGGTGATAATAACCTCAAAATCCTCAATGTGTGTGACCAGCACCAATGTTTTGCCAAAGAGCTGTTGAGCATTGCGGAAATAGGAGCGAACCCTGTTACGGAGATTTTTTGCCTTGCCGACGTAGATAACCCTGCCAGCCGCATTTCTGAACTGGTAGACCCCTGGTGAGGTGGGCAGTGTGGCAAGCTTCTCATAAAGCGCTTTTTTTATGTCGGTGCGAGCGGCATCTTCATCCAGCGTATCCATAGGAAATTATCTTGTTTGGTCTCTTCAGCTTTTTTCTGAAAACAGAAAAGCCGCACTCCAAGATGCGGCTTTTCTGTGAAAAAAAAGAGGCGTTTGTCTTCTGATGCCTATGCAATAACATCATATTCGCCCTTGAGCGCAAATACCCCGAAGGTAATAAGGCTGAAGGCAATGATGGGCATAAGAACAACAATAACGATTGACCAGAAAATCCAGTTCTCTTCACTGGGTTTGGCGGCGATCTC
>CAILXE010000089.1 GCA_903838095.1 uncultured Chlorobiaceae bacterium | reverse complement strand
CTGTTCACGCATTAAAAACTCTCTTTAGTGGTTAGCCGAAGCATAATGTGGCTGCGCCATACATCCCTGCTTTATTGCCAAGCTGCGCCGGGACGATCTCAAGCCCTTCTTGCATAGTGGGTAGTATTGACTGCCTAAACTGCTCAATAACTGATTCCATAAAAAAACCATTTGCTGCAGATACTCCTCCACCAATAATAAATTTTCTGATATCCATCAATCCAGTAACATTCGCAAGAGCAACACCTATAATTGAGCCAATACTTTGCCAAAGTTGAAGAGCAACCTGGTCTCCATTTAAAGCTGCCTGTTCAAGATGACGTGGAGAAAGCATTGTATAGTCGTTATTACAATACTCACAAATTGAAGAGCTGATAGAAGATGAGTCAATCATCTTGCGTGCTAGCGCAACAATACCTTTTTTACCAACAAGACTTTCAAGAGTACCCTTTCCCTCATGAAAAAAAGTCCCATCAAAATCAAGGTTCATAAGGCCCACCTCACCGGCATTTCCATAAACCCCGTGATAAAGTTGTCGGTTCAATATAATCCCCCCACCAACACCTGTACCAAGTGTCAACATAAAAAAATCTCGAAATCCTTGACCTGCACCATAAACAGCTTCACCAAGTGCAGCAACATTAGCATCATTGTCAAGAAACACCTGAATTGAAAGTCCTCTTTTTGCTTTCAGACACTTCTGCAACTCATCGCGTAAAGGAAATATTGTCCATCCCGGAAGGTTTGTTGGATAACTTAACAACCCCTTGTCCACATCAACCGCACCTGGTGCTCCTACCCCAACACCGTTAAAATCATTAAAGTCAAGAGTCGTAATACCAACATTGTAAAGACCCACAATAATTGCAACAAGTTGTTCGGTAATACCTTTTGGCCCTGATGTTGCATTTGTCGGAATTCTTCTGTCGGCAAAAATTGCACCTCCTTTTTCAACTATTCCTGCCTTAATCGCTGTACCTCCAAGATCAATACCAATTGCCCATTGAGACATACTTCTGTACAATAAAAATTAAGAAAAACGTAAAAAAGCAGGGCTAAAATTTCAAGTCACATTCAAACTTTAGAGCCAAAAATAAAAATCCTAACAAAGCATCCCTGCTGTAAACCGTCAAAATATTGAACCACACGATAATGAAACTCTCCCGAAAAAACTGTGGACACTTCAACCCTGAGATATTAAATATTATATCTAAAATCACTTTTTAGAAATGCCCTTAACCAGACACTACTGAAATTGTATAAGATCAGATTTATTTTTTTTTAGTATTTGTAGTAAGAGAAACATAGCCAGTTTTAAAAAGAAAAATTAAAAACCAAACACCCAAGGCGAAGTAAACGCCAAGCATTGAAGCGGTAAAAAATATATCAAAATTTGCTTTTGCAAACCTACAAGCAATGAAGACTGAACCAGCGAAATAGACAAAAAATAGAAGGTAAAATGCGTAAAACATATTTTTATCTACCGACCTTGTATCAAAAATACCAGCATTATCTTCAATCCATTGTTCCCAACCTATTGTTTCGTTAATCTCTGGTTCAATATGCTGCTTTATATATCGACCGCAACGCATTATCGCATTATTTTCTGATAAATAAACAAGAGAAACAACTATAACCAAAATAGGTAAGGACAATGTAACAGTGTCGAGAGTATAGGCTTGAGCTAAAAAATGCGAACCAGGAACAACGACCAAACCAAATCCCATGGTTTGAAATACTCGTTTCTTTGATTCGGCGATTTCCTCGCGCAAGGAAAGAAATTGATTTTTCAGAAATTCCGTTTTATCCATGTGCACCTTCCTACGTTGATTAATTGTTGAAAATGTATCGTTAATATAATTTATTTTTTTCTTAGGAGTTACCGGCTTTTTTAGCCAATAATCTACCCCAACTGTAGAAGATTAGCTTAATAAACTTCACCGCAAGCGGTGGGAAATTCAACCCTGAGAGATGAAAATGTTAAAACAACAATGGACCTCACAAAGAGCAAGGCATTCAATTTTGAAAAATGACTATTTACGCTTTACGATCATCTATCCTCTTATTGATTGAACGACCGGATAAACTTTCTGCCATGAGTGCCTGATGCCAAAAAGTCAAGAATTTCAACAATTTCCGGTTCAGACGGAAATTCTGATTTCACCTTTTCAAGAGCATTGGCAAGAAGAAGTCCAGACTGAAAAATAACCCTGTAGGCATCTTTAATAAGTGTGTTATCCTGGCAGAAGAGAAACCGCGACGCTTCAAGCCAATGGTGTTAAGACCCTCATAGCGAAAAGAATCATGCCCTCCTGCCATAACAAAGGGTGGCACATCAAGTCCTGCCCTTGCAATTCCCCCAACCATGGCAAATCGACCAATTCGGACAAATTGATGGACACCGGTCAGCCCTCCGATAACAGCATAATCTCCAACCTCACAATGACCGCCGAATTGAACTGAATTTGCAATAACAACGTGATTACCGATGACGCAATCATGCCCGGCATGGACGTAGGCCATAATAAGATTATCAGAACCAACGACGGTTTTACCGCTTGCTTTTGTCCCTCTGTTCAGCGTGACACACTCCCTGATGACCGTCCTGTCACCGATATAAAGATATGTTTTTTCTCCGGCAAATTTGAGATCCTGAGGTTCAGTAGCCAGCACCGCGCCGGAATGAATCCTGCAGTCACTGCCGATCCTCGCACCTGATGCAATGAGTACATGTGACCTTATTGTGGTGCCGGCACCGATTTCAACATCGTCCTCAATGACCGTGTAAGGCCCTATAACAACACCATCTCCAAGAACAACGCCCGGTGCAATAATGGCTGTAGGATGAATTGTGCTCTGCATAATGGTTATTCCTTCGTGGTTTCAAACTTCTCAATTAGTTTGGGCTGATTCAGCTCTTTGGCCAGCATCTCAATAATCTGTCTGGCATCCTTTTCTCTGCCAACATCCTGATATGCCCTGGCGAGGACATAATACAGTTGAGGATCGGAGCCTGGCGTGGAGTGACTGCCCAGTTTTTCAAGATAAGTAATATACGCAGAGCTTTTCTGCTTTTCACCAAGCCGAACATAAAGAGCAACAACAGAGCCTGCAAGTTCAGGATTCATGGGATACTGCGCAAGGGGCAAAAGCCGTGCGGACGTATCAAGCACCTGAAGCGCAAGGGTTCCTCGTCGCACACGACGCTCATCACCCGATTCATCACGTATTGGAAGAAATTCATCCGGCTTGGCCGCCAAACCAAGGGCAAGACGGACAAAAAGCGGGTTATAGTTGCCACAAAGCCTTCGTGATGTCTCTTCAAGAGTGACGTGAGCATTATTGAGATTTCTGTATCGGTAGCGCTGAACAAGATTTCTGTAGAGAAGTGCCGGATCGACAAAACTCATAGGATCGTCGCTTTTCAGCGGAACAACCTTGTAGGCCAGGCCGTCAAGGCGCAGATAGTTTTCAAGACCGATCATGCTTTCGGGATCAACTGTCAGAGCAAAATAGATTGGACGACCTGAAAAATTATTCATCAGAATTTCATAAACAGCAATATCCTGTGGACGAAGATACCCCTGACCATCAAACGTTAATCCGGGCTTCAACAACCAGGTCATCGTATCGGCCGGCTCGGCTGGTAACGAAAGTCCATGCATTTGAGACTCGTGCAACAGTTCCCGCTTTGCCATCATTGATGGCAGAACAGCATCCACCGAATCAATCGGCATATAAGTAATACCGGATATCTCCCCGTCACTTAAACCAAATGCAACTGGTTTTGCGCCTCGCGGAGTGGTGTTTTTCAACTGATCAAGATACCAGCCGGTATTGGCAAGACTCAGATTGACAACACGCACATCAGTCCTGATACGGGCGACCTCCTGCAAGTACCACAAGGGAAAGGTGTCGTTATCTCCATTGGTAAAAAGAATGGCATCTTTTTCACAGCTCTGGAGCATATTCCAGGCCCAGTCCCATGGGACATAGTTGCCCGAACGGTCGTGTACACGATAGTTTGCCTGCAACATCCGGCCATCAATCAGGAATAAACCAGTAACTACCGTCAGCACGGCAACAAGCAGAGGGGCCCTCTTGAACCGCACTCCCAGCCACTGCCAGATGCTTTCAATCCCTATGCCTATCCAGAGTGCAAAAGCAAAAAAACTGCCTACATAACTGTAATCCCGCTCTCTCGGTTGAGGTTCAGTCTGATTAAGATAGATAACCAGCGCTGCACCAGTCAGAACAAACAGCGCGGTCACCACAAGCCCCATCTTCCACTGACGTCTGAAATGAGTCACTGCTCCAACCATTCCAACAAGAAAAGGAATGCCCCACAGCACAGACCAGTCAACACCGGCTCCCTCCATATCATGCTCACGACCTATGAATTGCCAGCCAAAATAACGGAAGTACATCTTCCGCATCTGATAGGTCAGAAAAAAGTCCAGATCACTCGAATACTGCTGATAGAAATACTGATGCACCGGCTCTGGTGACCAGCGCCTTGGCCAAAGCGGCATATCTCCGTACTGGTCACGATTGAGATAAGAAACAAACTCCCCGGATGATGATGGATTATTTTCGTTGATCGGTGGTCCGGCCTGCGCCCTCACTGAGATCATGCCATAAGATGTATAACCGATAATAATAAGAAAAAGTGACAGCAACAGGGTATTCAGACGTACCATCCGGTGTTTGTGCGAATACCAGGTACCATAAACCAGCAAAACAAGAAAGAGGAAAAATCCCCACCATGAGGTCATTTGCAGTAATAGCGGAAGGCCTTTTATAATAACAACATAGATGAGAAAAAATAAGCCCGAGGAAACCAGGGCAAGGAGTGCAAAAGACTTTACAGTAACCTTGTATTTTTTAAAGTAGTAAACCAGCGCTATGGCAAAAACGGCAAGCAAACTGAGCAGATGCACTCCGATCGAAAGCCCTATAATATACATGACCAGCAGCAGGAGACGCTCATGGCCCTGCTTTGGCTCCTCTTCATACCAGCAGAGAATAAGCCAGAAAACCACCGCAGTAAAAAGTGATGAGAGCGCATACACCTCAGCTTCAACGGCGTTGAACCAGAAACTGTCAGACAATGCAAGAGCAAGCGCCCCTATAACAGCGCCCCCATAAGCCGCTACCTTTTCGGCAAAACTCCAGAGGTCTGGATCACTCTTTCGGTAGAGAATGATCAACCGTACCGTAATCAGGTAGGTCAGCATAATGGTCGCAGCGCTTGCGAGAGTGCTGATAAGGTTCACTCGTGCACCAATATCACTGAACAAAGGGATTATGGAAAAAAGTCGCCCAAGCAGTAAAAAAAGGGGCGCTCCGGGAGGGTGTGGAATACCAAGTGTATACGCTGTGGCAATAAACT
>CAILXE010000088.1 GCA_903838095.1 uncultured Chlorobiaceae bacterium | reverse complement strand
GTCAGTGTGGGCGTGCCAAGTTAGCTATCGGGATGCAAGCTCCCAAAGAATTTTCTCGGCATCGACCGTAGCACCTCCACCCCCGAGTTTCTTTCATCATCCGGGGCGTCGGCCTGGATTCATGACAGTTAGCAGTGATCACGTTTTATCCGTTGCTGTTTGTGGGTTTTACTACCAGGGATGATGCACTGATAGCAATTAACCTTGATAATAGAGATTTTTGGAGTGAAGCGAAAACAGCAAGTGAGGGACAAGGAAGGTTTCAGTTTTTTTGGGGTTATGCGCTGGCTCGGGTTCCATTTGTCATTGACAATCAAGTCTGGTATTTGACAACGAAATATGGGGCCTTCTTCCTAACGGTGTGCGCACTTTATTATGCAATTTATAAGTTATTCAGATCGAGTTGGATTGCGTTAGCAGTGCTAGTATTTTTTCTTTCGTTTATTCAAAACGGATGGGATCACAATTTACTCACTTCGTTCCCTTTTGTCTTCAATTCATACGTCGTACTTTTCCTGGCGTCTTTGGGGTTATTCGCCACTGCGATCGATCAAAAGAAATTAACCTTGGCTGTTCTTTCGGGAGTACTATATTTCTTTGCACTCGGAACTGAACTGTTTGTGCTTTTTTTTCCGTGTTTTGTTGCGGTGCTGCTGTTTAGGGGGGCATCGGACGAGTCCATCATAAGACGACTTATTTTGAGAAAGCAATATATTCTAGCGGTAATGCTACCGTTGCTTGTGTACCTGGCAATATATTTTCTGTGGCGACGCATTCATCCATCAAGCTACGACGGTAATAATTTGGATGGCTTCAATCCATTGGCTGCTGCCAAAGTGGTCTTAACTTATAGTCTGAACGCCCTCCCTCTCGAATCACTGCAATTCGTGGCATCCTCTGGTCAGCAGTTTCAATTTGCTAGCTCTTCAAACCTACCGACTCTTCTAGCACAGCTAAATGTATTACACTTTATTAAGCCCGCGGTGACAGGCCTGCTTTTTGCTCGGTTGATGACTTCAACGCGTTTCACTGCACATAATACAGGAACATTATTAATCGGAGCTGCGTTGGCACTATTAGGTGTTTTCTTGCCTAATCTGTTGTTAAGTTTTAGTCAAAAATATCAAAATTGGGTAGCTTCTGGTAGCAAATCATATACATATACATATTATTCATTTATCTCTGCAACAGTCTCGGCGGGGTTGATTCTGTCATTTGTAAATGCCAAGAGTCGCTTATGGCATCCAAAGATACGAATAGTGATTATCACGATAGGGATTATGATATCGATGGTTCTTAGCTTTGTCATAGAAAGCAGAAATCAATATATCGCCTTTGATCAGAAGTTGTCACATCGCAGGTGGCAGTTAGTCGATGAAACAATAAAGTCGCCCAATTTCATGAAAATTCCGGATGGCTCGACTATTATTGCTCCAACATTATTTCAACATTTCCGTGGCACTGCAACTGTGTCAGGCGATTACTGGGATAGGTACATCAAGTACAAGACAGGAAAGAATCTTCAAGTTGTCAAACAAAAATGCACTGGCATGACCCCTTGTTATTCTCTTGTTTTTCGTCAAGCGTCCCACTCTGATGACCAATTCATTATACTGAAAAGGTTGAAGGAGGCGACCTCATTGGTTTTCACAGAGGTATCAGTTTTTTCTATACCTAATTATGCCGGCGCTACGCTTTCTGGCTCATTTATACCGGCTGAGGGCTCACCGAAGTTGGAAATTGATGGTACACCAATTGTTAATGTCGGAGCTGGAATCTTCTCAGTGAAAATACCGCTTGTTGTTGGTACGGGGTTTGCGAGGATGGCCACGCTATCGGGTAATGTTGAGTTTATTCCCGAAGGAGTTACTATTTCGCCCTTTGACATCGAGCCACGTCTGCGGTCACTGTCAGCCGAATTGGCGGACGGAATTGATTTCGGAGAGCGAGAGTACCCGGATTTCTTGGCTGAAGTGACGGGAATGTCAGGACATGAATCCTGGGGCCGGTGGACGGACGCCGCTACCGGTCCAGTGGCAAAGTTTCGTTTCAAACAACCGCTTCCCAAGAAATTTACCCTCGAAATAGTCGCCAGGGCCTTTGGGCCGAATTATGGCGTTCCAGTGAAAGTACAGGTGGGACGTGTCGAGAAAACCTTTTTGCTTAACCCCAAAAACATGACCCCTTATCCTATGGTTTTTGAAACTGACGGTGCCGCTGATACGTTGGAGATTACGCCGCCCAAGCCCACCAGTCCAAATGACATCGACCCGAGAGATGGCGACAAGCGCAAACTGGGGATTGGATTAACGTCGCTAAAAATAAAGATCTGAAATGAGAGAATCAGGTTTCAGTTTATCTGATTCTCGTTTGCTCCCGTCCGACCGCGAACGCGCTCATTTACATGCCAAAACTCAAATCCCACTGGTCCAACATGGCAAATGACCAACCATGTTGCGTGGGCCTCGACTTTGTAGATTATGGGGGCACACGCCTGCCCCCGACCTCGGCTGCGGTGCGCATGCCAATGCTTGCGAGGTGCGGCTAGTGAACTCCGCGACCTCAAAGATTTCGGTATGTATCCCTACGTACTTGGGTGAGGCCACAATCGGCGCGGCCATCGAGTCAGTATTAGCGCAGAGTCTTTCCGACTTCGAGTTGATCGTGATCGACGATGGTTCACCCGATGGCACCCGCGCCATCGTTGAACGATTCACCGACCGGCGGCTCGTTTACCTGCGCAACGAACACAACCTTGGCCCACAGGGTAACTGGAACCGTTGCCTGAAAGTGGCGCAAGGCAAATATTTCAAACTCCTGCCGCACGACGACATGCTGCACCCGAGATGCATCGAGCGCCAGGTTGCTGTTCTCGATGCCGACCGTGACGAACGCATCGCTCTGGTTTTCAGCGCCCGCGATGTGCTGGGTCCTGACGGGCGCCTACTCACGCGTCGTGGCTACCCCGGTGGTCACGAGGGGCCAATCGGCAGCAGCATCGTCATGCGATCATGTGTGCGGCGCGGCACCAATTTGGTGGGTGAGCCCGGG
>CAILXE010000087.1 GCA_903838095.1 uncultured Chlorobiaceae bacterium | reverse complement strand
AGCGGTCTGAACAATCTTGAGGATATCAGCCTCAACCCTGACTTTGGCAATGTCTGTGGTTATACTCAGCTTGATCTGGACACCTCTTTTGCTCCTTATTTTGAGGGCGTTGATATGGAACAGGTCAAACGGTGGTACAATGGGTATAACTTTTTGGGTGACAAGGTTTATAACCCGTACGATATCCTGCTCTTTATCAAGAACCAGAGTATGTTCAAAAACTATTGGTTTGAGACTGGAACGCCAAAATTTCTGATTGATCTCATCAAAAAGAACAACTATTTTGTCCCCAGGTTGAACAGGCTGCGTGTTAATGAGTCTCTGGTCAACAGCTTTGACATTGAAAATCTTAATCTTGAGACCATTCTGTTTCAGACCGGCTACCTGACTATAAAGCGCTTGATGCGGTCGGGCATGGGAGTTCGATACGAGTTGGGGTTTCCCAACAAGGAGGTGCAGATCAGTTTTAACGATTATATCCTGCAATCGATGACCAGTGATTCGGAGAAAGAGCCGATCCGCGATGACCTGCTTGATCTTGTCGAAGCCGGAGATGTTGGAAGTCTGGAACCCGTTATTCGTCGCCTTTTTTCAAGCATCGCGTACAATAATTTCACCAATAATGATATCGAGAGCTACGAGGGATTTTACGCCAGCGTGCTCTATGCCTATTTTGCCAGCATTGGGGTCGATATCATTGCCGAGGATGTGAGCAACAAGGGGAGAATTGACCTGACTCTGAAGGCCGGAGGGAGAACCTTTCTCTTTGAATTCAAGGTGACCGACGGGGAGCCGCTTGAGCAGATCAAGACGATGAAATATTACGAGAAATATAGTGGTGAGCGATACCTGGTTGGTATCGTTTTTGACCCGAAAGCGAGAAACGTCAGCAAGTTTGAGTGGGAGAAGCTGTAAGGCTCTGCTCCAGAGAGGGGACGTTGTGAACCTGCCCGGTACTGCGCGAGGTACTTCAGGAAGCGGCTACGAAGGTATCCCAGAGGCCTTGGGGACACCGGCTATTGCCCCATAATTAATTTTCGATCTCCTTCCGGGAGGATCTCAAGATACTTCTGGATGTACTCCAGATGAGTTGTTGCTGGCTGACCCGGGATTGAGCGAACACTTGAGACTCGTACCATCAGATTGTCGGGCATGTTGCCCAGAATATTTTGGGCCAAACGGCTCATTTTATCAAAACGTGTTGCAAGAAAGCGGGAACGGGCAGTGCCCAAATCCGTTTTGCCTCCGGTTATCCTCCAGTACATCACATCTTCAGGCATGTTGCCGTTATAAGCAGTAAATGCAATGGCATCCTGTCTTCCCACCTTTGTTGACACCGTAGTACGCTTCGGTGCGCTGACCGTAAATCCACTGGCCTGATAGCATATCTGCTGTAAATGGCCAGCACGACGGATACCATCACGGCTCCAGGTCATCACTACCGCCACGGTTTTTCCCTCACTATTCTGATACGTGCGTGCTGCGACAAGGTCGTAGTCGCTTTGGAGTGATTTGCTCCATTGTGGATCGACAAACGCCCCGTTGACAGGCGTCCAGCCATCCGGGTGCTTGCTGATCATCCGTTCAAGGTCAGGCTGGGGTTTATTAAAGATCAGGCGTTCCCTTATCTCGACCAGGAGCAGCGATGAAACGAGCAAAAGGCCTGTTGCTATGGCCAGAGTGCTGTACTTGTTGATCTGCATGAGCAGTTTGTTCTGTTTGCTTGATGCCTCTGTAGGTATGGAATAAAAGATGATCAATCAGGGCAAGGGTGGCCAGTGCCACAATAAAAACAAAAATACCGGTGGCATCATGGAAGAGTCCCTGGGCAAAGCCGTCACCGATATACTGTGTTGCCAGCACAAGAACAATGACACGAAAAAGGTTGGTGAGGACGGCAACAGGAAGGACGCAGGCAACCAGAAGCAGGAGATGCCATAGTTTGCGTTGGTCACTTTCGCGCAGATAGAGTACTGCAAGAGCGGTCAGGGAAAAAATAGAGTTCATGCCTGAACAGGCTTTGGTAACCTCTGCGCTGTATGGGCCGAAATAGAGGGTAACGCCGTTCGATACGACCGGCAGAATGGTTGCGCTCAGGATTTTTGCTGCAGTGTCAGCAATAGCCAGTGCCAGTTCAGATGAAAAAAGTTCTGGAGCGACCCATCCGATGAGAACAATAATTGTTCCGGCAAGTGCTATGAAAAATGACGATTGTTGGTATTGTGTAGGGGCAAGAGTTCCTGTTAACCCGGCTGCGATGCAAAAGAGTCCCCAGATTTCAAGAATCATGACCGGGTAAAGACGGCCTGCCGTATAAAGAACCCATCCGGCCCCAAGAAGAGCCAAGCCTGAAATCAGGTTGCCTTTGCCCTTGCCGAGCAGTGATGCCGTGACGCTGGTGCGTTCTATCCATAAGACCACAACAAGAATAACATACAGCAAAGGCTCATCGGTGTTGCCAAAAGAGGGATTGAAGATGGTATAGCGTATGGCTGAATGCAACGTCATCAATGCAAACAGCAACCACGGAAACCATGAGGCGTGGGGTTTGAGATTCATTGGCTGAGAAGTCGCAGGGCCAGTAAAACACCTGTCAATAAAAGCACCTCAAATATGACAATTTGTACCCAGCGAAACCAGCGGAATTTTTTTGCCCACTCTTTGAGCAATTGCAGACCAAAGAGGTAACTGACGCCTGTGCCGACAAGAATTCCAATGATAAGAGTGAGAGGTATCATCCAGAAGGGAATGGCATCCCAAAGGAGACGCAGATGATAGGCAAGAGGCAAAAAACCTGATGCTCCAATTACTAAAACCAGCAGCTTATTTTTGCGTGTTGCAGGATAAACGTGATAATCGTATGATTTACTGGAAGCGATTTTTTGCTTGGGTGCGGGCCACAGTCGGGGAAGCCAAAGCTTGCCGACCAGAATACATTTTGCCACAAAAAACAGCAGCATCGCGGCAGTAAATGATATTGCCAGTGATGATGCCAGTTTCACTTGTTGAATCAGTTGTTCCTGAGCACGCACGGCATCAGGAACAGGAAGCGCAACCGCCTGTTTTTTCCATTTTGGCGCGACTGCGTCAGGCTTGAATTCGCCGAAATAAATAATTTTTGAACCATCAAGGACAGCTCTCATTTTTTGAGAAAATACGACGTTCCTTTGCTGGGTATTTGCCAGATTGGCTGCTGCAAACTCTGCTGTTTTGCCTTCCAGCGGAATGGGTAAAACAGTGTGCAGCATCAATATCATTGAAAACCTGTTTTCAACACGGGCAACAACCGGCATGTTTGGCTTGAGGGTATTCAATACTTTGAGAAGCCCCGGGTCAATCTGATCTGTTGTCAGAGTCTTTGTAGTACGTTGAAACGGAGTAGCTTTTGCTTTGACGGCATCAAGTAACTGGGTTAGTGATGCTCCTCTGCCAGCCGACGCATTCAGTGATTGTAACAAAGGGAGATCAACCCCCGAGACCAGGATCTCTTCATAAACAAAAAGCTTTCGGTCGGCAAAAAAATTGGGATTATCAGAAATAATCTGCTGGACCGTTTCAGGAGATACTGCTTTTGCCGTTGAGGCAATCTTTTCTTCTGCCAGTCCGGCCAGTACCCTGCGACGGGCATCATGCAGAGCAATCACAAATTCCGGTGATTGATCGACCTTCATTTTTGTTGCCTGTTGGGCAAGAAGTTCAGCACGAACTAAACCGGCAAGGATGCTGCGGCGCTGATTGAATATGGTGAGTGAATCGGCTCCTGGGGCGGCAGTGCGCTGGTAAAGAAAATCAACTTCACGCTGAGTAATTTCAACGCCATTAACCACAGCGGCAACACGTCCGCTTTTATCATTGCCAGTATGTTGAGAGCATCCGGTAATGATAAAAGCGAGGAAAAGACAAATAAAGAATGATTTCAAGGCGCAGGAATGAAGAGGTTTAAGCCGACTTTTTCCTCAATTTTTTTCTTGCAGCAAAAAGGCCACCGACACCGAGGAGGACAAGGCTTGCTGGTTCGGGGGTTGGGGAAGACTGGAGCTGGAGGCCATTGATTTGATTGGTATTCCCCAAGGAAATACTCAGTAGTCCATCCCCACCAACTGTTATTGTCCTTTTCATGTAATTAGCTCCCTCACTCAAGGCTGTCAAATTACCGTCCGTAGTTATAGAGCCTGTAACTGCATTAGCCGTTATGCTCAGATTGCTTGTTGAGCCAGGAATATTTTGTGAATAAACATATAAATCATAGTTACCGGCAGTTAACCCACTGATAACAATGGCATTAGTCCCATGAGTTGCGTCTGTTGAACCAAAGCCGGTAAATAGATTTGCATCTGTACCTAAAACGCTTGTAGAGCCAGAGGTAAGAGCTTGAAATGTATAAGGGATTTGGTAAATACTAAAATACCTTTTATTATGTTTTCATACAGCAACATATTCGCCGGAGAAATTGCATATGAAGACATCTTTATTGCATCGAAACAGCATATCACCTGAAGTTGCAGGGCTGATTACTCGTCTGGT
>CAILXE010000086.1 GCA_903838095.1 uncultured Chlorobiaceae bacterium | reverse complement strand
TCATTTCAGGGATAATGAAGGAAATCAGGTCATGAAGAGGGATGCTATTCATGTGGAGATTCATGAGCTTGATGAGCAGGGCCACCTGATTACGATTCTGTATGGTATCGTCGATCCTGAAGGAATAATCTACCTGAAAAATTCCGGGGCTGAAAAAACGTATAGTCAAAAAAATATCGAGTAATCTGGTATCCTCTGAGTCAATGACCCTGAATACACTCTATTTTGATGGTGGGGAGGAGATTCGTGATCTCACGATTGTTGGTGGTGGTCCGACAGGGATTTTTGCGGCATTTCAGTGTGGCATGAACAACATAAGTTGCCGAATTATTGAAAGTATGCCGCAGCTTGGCGGGCAGCTTGCGGCGCTGTATCCTGAAAAACATATCTATGATGTCGCGGGTTTTCCTGAAGTGCCTGCTGCCGGACTGGTGGATAGTTTATGGAAGCAGACTGAACGCTATCATCCGGAAATTATTCTTGGCGAAACGGTTACACGCTATCGCAAGCTTGAGGATGGATCATTTGAGGTTACCGTCAGTTCTGGTCGTATTTTTCTTTCAAGAGCGCTTCTTATTGCCGCAGGTCTTGGTGCTTTTGCCCCGCGCAAACTGCCGCAGTTGACCGATATTGACCATCTGGAAGGGCGATCTGTTTTTTATGCGGTCAAGAATATCAGTGATTTTGCCGGTCAACGGGTGGTTATTGTGGGCGGGGGAGACTCTGCGCTTGATTGGACTGTCGGTTTGCTCAATACGGCGGCTCAGGTGACGCTTGTTCACCGGATGCATGAATTTCAGGGCCACGGCAAGACCGCACGGGAGGTGCTTGAAGCAAAAGCAAGTGGCAGGGCTGCTGTCTTTTTGAATACTGAAGTCAAGGGTGTTGATACTGAAGGGGATCGACTGACGGTCGTCCATCTTCAATCAAAGAACGGGAAGATTGCTCATATCGAAGCTGACCGTCTTCTTTTGCTGATCGGTTTTAAATCGAACCTAGGTCCTCTTGCCGCATGGGATCTGGAGCTTGCAGACAATGCGCTTGTTGTTGACAGCCACATGAAAACCTCGGTTGATGGTCTCTATGCCGCTGGAGATATTGCCTATTATCCGGGTAAACTCAAGATTATACAGACTGGTTTGAGTGACGCGGCAATGGCTGTGCGCCACAGTTTAAATTATATCAAACCTGGAGAGAAGATCAGCCATACCTTCAGCAGTCTGAAAGTGGCAAAGCAAAAAAGGGATGCGACCAAAAATGGCTGAACAGAGTCTGCCATTACCTTCGTCATTGCAGGCGTGGATGCTTGCAATTCGTCCAAAAACCCTGCCGGCTGGTGCTGTTCCGGTGGTACTCGGTTCTGCTCTTGCTGCTGCTGATGGCAGTTTTCTTCTTTTTCCAGCCGTTGTAGCGCTGATCTGTGCTCTCGGTATTCAGGTCGCCACGAATTTCATTAACGAGATTTACGATTTTCGCAAGGGAGCGGATACTGCCGAACGGCTGGGCCCAACAAGAACGGTTGCCGCAGGCATTATCAGTGAGAAGACAATGATCAGAGTTTCTGCCTTGCTGATTGGTACTGTTTTTTTTCTCGGCCTCTATCTGGTCTACACGGCAGGCTGGCCTATTTTCATTGTCGGCTTGTTTTCTCTTCTTTTTGCCTGGGCCTATACCGGGGGGCCATATCCGATAGCCTATTCCGGTCTTGGTGATATTTTTGTCTTTGTTTTTTTTGGACTTGTCGCCGTAGGCGGCACCTATTATGTGCAGGCTCATGCGTTGTCATTGCCGGTACTGTTTGCTGCTGTTGCGCCGGGGGTTTTTTCTGTCAATATTCTTCTGGTGAACAATATTCGTGATATTGCGACTGATCGTACCGTTGGCAAAATGACGCTTCCGGCGCGTATTGGCGCTCAGTGGGCCCGCAGGCTCTATAGTACTCTTACTGTTGTCGCATTTGTTGTGCCCGTATTGCTTTCGATGCATGGTTACTCTCAATGGGGGATGCTTTCGTTGCTTTCGGCCCCTCTTGCGTTCAGGTTGATCAGGCAACTCAATGCAAGCGAAGGGAGGGAGTTAAACAATGTTCTTGCAGGCACAGGTAAATTGATGACTCTTCATGGACTTCTGTTTGCTGCTGGTCTTCTTGTTCAATAATGACATCATCAGTTATGCATGCCGAAAAGGTTGCCATAGCGCTCATTCAAACATCGTGCCAGAGAGATCCGGCTGAAAATCTTGCCAAAGCGTGCGGGAAAATACGTGAAGCTGCGGCTCTTGGAGCCAGAATTATCTGTTTGCAGGAGCTTTTCACCACTCGCTATTTCTGCCAGACGGAGGATTATGCGTCGTTTGATTATGCCGAGTCAATCCCCGGGCCATCAACGCAGGCTATGCAACTTCTTGCCCGTGAGCTGGGGGTGGTTATTGTCGCCTCTCTTTTTGAACGGCGAGCAAGAGGATTGTATCATAATACAGCAGTAGTTCTTGATGCTGACGGGAGTTATCTTGGCAAATATCGTAAAATGCACATTCCTGATGATCCGGGATTTTATGAGAAGTTTTATTTTACCCCCGGTGATCTTGGTTACAAGGTTTTTAAAACTCGTTATGCAACGATTGGGGTTTTGATATGCTGGGATCAGTGGTACCCTGAAGCTG
>CAILXE010000085.1 GCA_903838095.1 uncultured Chlorobiaceae bacterium | reverse complement strand
AGTATGATATTGTTGTCCGTTATCAGGGGGGGGCTAATGCTGGCCATACGATCTGTTTCGACAATAAAACCGTCGTTCTGCATCTGATTCCATCCGGAATATTTCACAAGGGATGTGTCTGTGTCATTGGCAATGGTGTTGTGATTGATCCTGCGGCACTGCTTGATGAAATCAGAAAGGTTGAAGAGCTTGGTTATGAAGTGACGGGCAGGTTGTTTATCAGCCATAACGCCCATCTTATCATGCCTTATCACAAATTGCTTGATTCACTCCATGAAACAGCCCAGGGAGACCAGAAGATCGGTACAACTGGTCGTGGTATTGGTCCAAGCTATGAAGACAAGTTTGCGCGCAAGGGTATTCGTGTTGTGGATCTTCTCAATCCTGAATTGCTGCAGGAGAAGCTCCGCGAAAATCTTGCCGCCAAAAACAAACTGTTTAAAAATATTTATGACAGGGAAGAGCTTGATGTTGAGCTGATGGTTCGCGAGTACGAAGAGTTTGACAAGATTATCGACCCGTACGTGACCAACACGCAACTCTTTCTGAACCGTCAGCTTCAGGCGGGGAAAACCGTTCTGCTTGAAGGAGCGCAAGGTTGCCTGCTTGACGTTGATCACGGCACCTATCCTTATGTGACCTCATCAAATCCAACATCCGGAGGCGCCTGTACTGGTTCCGGTATCGCTCCAAACTATATCGGCAAGGTGATCGGTGTCAGCAAAGCCTACATGACCAGAGTGGGCAACGGAGCGTTTCCTTCGGAACTGCTTGATGAGACCGGTGAGCTTCTTGGCAAGATCGGCCACGAGTTTGGTGCTACGACCGGCAGAAAACGTCGGTGTGGCTGGATTGATCTTGTTGCTCTCCGTTATTCACTGACCGTTAATGGTGTGACCGAAATTGCCCTTACCAAGCTCGATGTGCTTGACAGCTTTGAAGAGATCAAAGTTTGTACTTCCTATATGCTTGACGGAAAAGAGATTCATGATTTTCCGACCGATCACCAGACACTTTCAAAAGTTACCCCTGTCTATACCAGCATGAAAGGCTGGAAGGCCTCCAACGCTCATGCCAGAACATTTGCTGATATGCAGCCCGAAGCACAGAAGTATGTGGCCTTTCTTGAAGATGAACTTCAGGTACCAGTTACCTTTATCTCTGTTGGACCAGGACGCGAAGAGACTGTTTTTAAATAATTTTCAGTTTTTTTTGCCATGGCCTTGATGGATATTGCGGTTATTCCCCTCGACAGTAAAGAGGGGAGCCTGAGTGGTTTTGTAGCCGGATTGCAGGAGATTCTGGCAGCCAGCGGCTGCAGTTACCGACTTCATGATATGGGTACGACAGTGGAAGGTCCAGCACCTCTGCTGTTTGAGCTTGCGCTGAAACTGCACGAATATTCGTTCAGTCAGGGCGGGAAACGTGTTTATTCGGTTATGAAAATCGATGACCGCCGGGATCGGGCCGTTCGTCTTGGAGAAAAAACGGCATCTGTGAAAGCCAAAATAGCCCCGACAAGGAGGTCGGGAGAGTAGGGGGATTACCGAAAATATTTTATCTTCACCT
>CAILXE010000084.1 GCA_903838095.1 uncultured Chlorobiaceae bacterium | reverse complement strand
CAGCAAAGGTACCCTCAACGCCTCACTCGTCCACCCCCGCGAAGTCTACAAAGGCGCCCTTCTCGCCAACGCAAATTCTATCATGTTCGTCCACAACCACCTGAACTTGCTATATTTTCATGGACTGGGTGAGAAGTCATATCTTCAATCAAAGGAGATATGAGCAATGACAGAGAAAGGCAACGAAGCGTCACAGGAAGTACAGCAAAGAGTTCAAGGTTGATGGCGTTGAACTGCTGATACGAAGTAATAAGTTAACCATTGAGACACCCGCCAGTTTAGGAATCAGGGATGACTTGCTTCGCCAGTGGACAAAGGAATATTCAATAAACAGGGCAGCACCGGGCTCCAGCCAGCATTGTACTCACCAATTCGGTTAATTTCAGTGATATGTAAAAACGTTATATTATCAACATAATGTATCTACCGGTTCGATAGCCGGAAAGTTATTGAACAACGACATAAAATTGCTGCTGCATGAAACAAGCCACAAGATTGATTGAGATAGATGCTGTCGTGGACAAGTTCATGCCGGTAACGCCAGACAATCCGTTTTATGTTGATTTCAAGAACCTTCGCGGTGATTTTCAGGAGCGGAAAGTCATGCGTATTCTGAATGTTCAGGAAAATGCTGAAGGCAGGTATGAGTTCAACAACGATCCGAACCGAACAAATAAAACGCTTCTTTTTCTGGCGGGAATGAGAGGTTCCGGTAAGACGTCAGAGTTGGCGAAATATGCTCAGTTGCTGAACTCACCGAACTGCTTTTTTGTGGTGACCTGCAATGTGGATGATGATCTTGATATGGATAACGTGCAGTATATGGATATCCTGATTTTTCAACTGGAAAAATTGCTGATACGTGCCAATGAGGCAGAGCTTAAGCTGGACAGTCGTATTCTTGATTCCATGAATATCTGGTTTCAGGAGCGGGTAAAAGAGATTAATACTTCTCTAAAAGCTGAAGGCAGCGCTGAAATAGAACTTGATACCGACAAGCCATTGTCTCTTGGTTCACTTTTTGGGAAAATGCTTGGCCTCACAGCGCGGTTGAAAATGGGTCTTTCTGGAAGCCGCACACATGCCGATACAATCCGCAACAGCTTCAAAAACCGTTTTATTGATTTTTCAATCAAGTTCAACACCTTTATTGAGCAGACAAACGAACAACTGCGCAAGGAGCACAAGGCCAGGGAGATTCTCTTTATCGTTGATGGTCTGGAAAAAACCATGAGCGCTGATACGCGTCGAAAAATTATCATGGAGGAATCAAACCGCATTCGCCAGATCAAGGCAAACACTATTTTTACCTTGCCGATAGAGCTGATGAAAGAGGAGCAACGCATTCGCAACTTCAGTGAAATTATTACGTTCCCTTGTATCAAGCTTAAGGAGCGTGACGGCTCTCCGGTAAAGCAGGCGATTGCACATTTTGAGGAGTTCGTTTATAAACGTGTTGCGCCAGAATTATTTGACTCACCCGAAACTGTCAAGATAGCTATTTCGTACAGTGGTGGTTCTCCAAGGCAGTTACTCCGCATTATTGAGCGTGCCAACTGGTATGCAGATGAGGCCCTGGGAAAAATTACAAGAGCCGACATGGAAAAAACAGTTGATGAGCTTGGCAACAATATTGCGAGATATCTCGAACCAGGTGATTTTGCCTTGTTGAAACGTCTGAAACATGACCTTGAAGCTGGAAATCCCATCGGGTTCAGCAATGATATTCAGGGCTTGCTGGAGAAAGAGGTTGTTTACGAGTATAACGATGGTACCTATAAATGCGTCAATCCATTACTCGAACGTTCAAAGCTCTATAAATTCCATGTTACTGATGCTCAATGAATGAGCTGTTGAATACTGACCAACTGAACCTTCTGGCCAGGGCATTGCGACAGAAATCGTTCCATTTCATCATTGTTGGTTACGACAGCCCTGATATTTACACAGAGATATCTGCATGGATGAATGAACATCTGTCTGATCGCCAAATACGCCAGTTGTCGGTATCGGGCAAATCATTTCAGGAGATTCGGAATTTTTTGATTGAGGCTGATCATGATGTAGTCATCATCCCGGACTTCGACTGGTTCTTCAAAGCAGATAACGCTGGCATCTGTGTGGCGTTCAATCAACACAGGGATTTTTTCGCGCGGCGAAAAATGACACTTCTCTGCTTTATTCAATCCCTCAATTTCAGGCTTCTTCCGCTCAAAATGCCCGATCTCTGGTCGTTGCGTTCACTTGAGCTTGAGTTTACCCAATTCCAACAGGCAGAAGAAGGCTTCAAATGGTCAAATGAACCGGGAGTCTTTGTTCACATCCAGCCAGAGAAACTGGGATTAGGAAACCGACTAGGTTTTTCACCAATGATCCCTATCGAGGTCGCAGAACTTAAAGCAGTGCATAGCAATGACAAAGTTGATAGCGATCTGCACAAGGAAATGCCGGACGTTATTCTGAGTCTTGATACGCTTGAGGAAGCTGAAAAAACACTACTCTCGGTTTTTGCTGTGTTGCCTGCTGAACCGATTACCTTCACCGTCCTTGATGATTTGCTGCCAGGTATCGGTAACCTTGACAAAATTCTGCTGAATCTTGCAAAGAAAAAATTGATAGATTTTAATGCCTCAACTGAAAGTTTCAAGTGCAGCTCTTTTGTGCAGGAGGGAACGCGCCGCCAGAACAAGGAACAGCTTTTTGAGCATTGCAAGCTCCTGATAAACACACTTATTGAAAAGCTTGGGTATGAGTCAACAATAGGTCATCTGGAACATGTTACTTATGAAACAGGAATGAATTATGTGAGATACTCTGAAGGTATTCTCAACTGGATTGATGATACTCATTATGAAAAATATTTGTTATCAGAACGTATCGGCAATTTTCATAACATGACTGGGAATCTTGACAATGCCCTTATTTATTATGAGTTATCAAATAAGTTAATGCAAAAACTCTACGATACGTACCCCGAAAATGCTTCTTTTAAAAACGGGCTTGCCGTTTCTTACCAAAATATTGGCAACACTCATTTCGACTTCGGTAATTATGACAAAGCACTGATCTATTATGAAGAGTTTGCTGTTTTAAGTAAAGAATTGTATGACGCATACCCTGAAAACCCCTTTTTTAAAAACGGACGAGCCATCTCTTACTCAAAACTTGGAGAAACTCACATTGTTCTCGGCCATCTCGACACAGCTCTAACAAACTATGAGTATTTTAACCAGTTAATGAAAGAACTTTATGATACTTACCCAGATAATGTCTTTTTTAAATACGGACTTGCAGTTTCTTATTGCGCTTTTGGAATTACCTATTCGCAACTCGGCAATTACGACAAAGCTCTAACCTTTTATGAAGATTATTTGCGTTTGAGTCAAGAACTTTATGAGGCTTCCCCCAACAATGTTTCTTTCAAAAACAACCTTGCCATTTCATATAAAAGCATTGGGGTGTTTTATTGGGATCACTTTAAGGATACCAATAATGCCTATCATTATTTTCACCAAGCGGAAACATTATGGGTAGATCTGCTAGCAGCCTCTCCCGCTAATACTGAATTTCAGAGCAACTTGACTTTGGTCAAAAATGCAATGAAAAATCTTCAATCTCATGACTGAATGATCATTGCTGACCAAGAATGGTATATATCAAAGCATATTGCTGAAACATCGGGGCTCTCCATCAGCTCCCTCATCCCTTTTTCCCCT
>CAILXE010000083.1 GCA_903838095.1 uncultured Chlorobiaceae bacterium | reverse complement strand
TATAGCAAAGAAAATGTGGAATATACCAAAATACCGAAAATAAAATAAGGCACTAACTCATTATTTTTAAAACAAATAACAATTTTCGATATTTATTACATGCAAAAATTGATAAAACCTTATTTACAGATTCAAACGCATCGAAATATTAAATAAATCTATTATACAGTCAAAAGTTGATTTAAATATTATCCTGTTAAGAATATAAAAGCAGTCAAATAAGCTATGATATTTGATATAATATTCTACACTTTTCTACACATTACCGAAAGGCACGTGATTTGATAAGTTGCTAATATATAATAAGTTAAAAATTCGTATTACACGATTTGGACTATGGTATCTTGTAACCTATTTATAGTTATAATCGGACAGTAGTGTTGTTATATTACAAAGATTTGGGTTAAGTTGCAAATAATTATTCTGAAATATCAATTTGTGAAGCTTACCATCAACCTATTTTTAACGCACTACAGTGATAAACACTAATCATATTTGTTTAAAATCTATAATTTTCTTTTCGCGTCTTCTAACGCATGGTAGTTGACGCATCAGTTCTTCGCACCCACCTTCCCCCCAATCCCCGCCAAATCCCTCCCTTTCGGCATCACAAACAAGCACGCGCCTCCGCTCCGTTTCTCCCACAACTCTCCCAAGGCACGTTTCTCGCGTGAATCTTCATTGCTCCATGATGTCTCCGCTTTGTATTCGACAACCAGAAAGCGCCCATCCTTGAGTTTGCAGACAAAGTCGGGGTAGAATTTGTCGGTGGAGGTTTGGAGCCAGAAGGAGTGAAACTCGCGGCGTTCGATGTTGCGTACCCAGAATTCAACTTGGGGGAGTTGATCGAGGTAGATGGCGCACTCCTCCTCTTCGCCGTTGAGGGAGGCAATCTCCTTGTAGTAGTGCTTTTTAAACTTGTAGCTGCCCTGATATTTTGCGTTGCAGGGGTATTCGTCGGGTTTGAACCTGAAGCATCGGGCTGGTGTCACCACAATCGGGGTTGCGCATTCCGGCAGAAGAAAGGCCTGATATGCTTTCTGCCGCTCGGCTTTGCGGAGGGCATCTATTTTTGCAACAATCCTCTGGCGCAGGGTGTACTTGTCGTGAAAAAGCTCCTGAAGGGTGATATTTCTCTCGTTCAGGAGATAGTGAATAACGCCAATCAGCCAGGGGCCGCTCTCTGACGGGAAGATATCGGCGCGTTTCGGGATGTTGCGATCAATCCAGTGAACCAGCGCTGCCACACTTTCGTCGTTGTCCGGCTCCAGAAAAGAGATCTGGTGGCGCAAATCCTTGAGGAATGACTTTGAGACCTTGCCGCGATCGTCAACGTCAATGTCAATCACCTTGCCATCAAACTGCTTTGCTGCATAGTCTGACTCGGTGAAGGTCGGAGGGTATTTGGAGAGTCTCCACGGAATTTCAAGAAAATGGCTCTCCTCGAAAGGTTCAAACAAGTCGCCCTGCTGCACGGAGAGGAGAGGAACCGAGAAGTCAACGCCCCGTTCAGCCGCTGTTTTGGGCTGTTCCGGCGGTATGCCACAACTTTTGCGATAGAGCCGCTCGATGGTTGCCCTCGCTTCCGGCGTTGTGCAGCAATCAAGAATCGCGTACTTCTCCGGCTCTTCCATGATGCCGACAAAGGTGCAGGTTTTGCTTGACTCGTCATAGGTGAATTTATTGGCCACGGTTTCGGGCAGCCCTGCAAGGAGTGGCGCTTCTGCGAGAGGTTCCGACACTTTGAAGAAGCGGTCAAGCATGCCCTGTTCACCCTGTGGCATACGGGTTATCAGCTCTTTGGCCTCCTGCCGGTTAAAGCCATTTTGAATCAGGGCATCTTCAAGCGCGTTGGCCGCCTCAACAAAATTTTTCGATGCTGAAAAAGCATAGGCCATGTTCAGCTCTGTCCGCTGCTTACGCGTTGCCTGGTGCAGCCGCATGATCCGGCCAAGAATCTGTTCGACCGCCGTGGAGGAGCGCATCTCGGCAACGGAGCAGAGAACGTAGGCAAAGGGGCAGTCCCAACCCTCTCGCAACGCCTGTACGGTAATGATAAAGCGTACCTTGCAACTCGACAGCGCAAGGTCAAGACCCTCCAGCCCCTTGTCGGTTCCGGTGGCCCGGCGAATCTGCTCCGCCGGAATATTGAAATCATCAATCAGGCACTGCTCAACAACCTCAACGGTGAGCGTCTCGTGCGTCTGGCTTTTGGCCTGTGCCTGAATGAGCATGATCGGCCTGATATACTCGCCTGTCGCCTGCTGCTCTTCAAGGGCAAGCTGTTCAAGATGTTTGCGGCACGCGATGGCATCCGTCAGCAGCTCCTTCCAGTTTGGCCTTGTTTCCAAACGTATGGGCATCTTGATCATCTGGGCCGCCTTCAGCTCTGCCGCCGAGACTGAGTAGAGGATATTGCTCGGATTGTGCTCGGTGGCCGGTGTTGCCGTGAACTCAATAATACAGGAGGGGTTGAAGCGTGCAAGCGTTTCAAAGGAGAGCTGCGTCCGGGAGTTGTGCGCTTCGTCAATAATAACAATCGGACGGTGCATTTTCAACAGATTGGCCAGCGACTGAATCGGCACGCCGTTGTCGTAGGCTTCAAGGGTTTGGGCGAGAGCAGTGTCAAGATCAGTGAAGTGCTCCATCAGAACGCCGGATTGCTCGTAGACCTTTCGCCCCTCTGTTTCATCGACCCTGAAAGCCTGAATGGTGGAGACAATAATGGTGGCATTGTTGGCAAGCGTCGGGCGGGTGACGTAGAGTGCCTCGGGCATGGTCAGCACTGCAACCGATGGCATCGACTCCTCAACCGCCTGCCGGTAGGGGTGGTTACGATCTTTCAGGGCGTTGCAGGTCTGCTCCCTGATGGTATTGGAGGGGACCAGCCAGAGGACAACCGGAGTTTCAGTATGCATCAACTCTTTGGCGGCAATACCGATGGCATGGCTGGCAACTATGGTTTTGCCTCCGCCGGTAGGCATTCTGAGACAGATATAGGGGAGCCCCGGAAGCTCCTTCACCTCCCGATATGATAACGCCGCGCCAAACGATTGCCGGGTGATGGTGGCATAAGCCCTTTCGGCGCTTTCATCCTGCTGAAAGGCTGCAAAATAATCGGTGAGGGCCGATAACGAGCGCCGCTGGTAATCCTTGAGGGTTATCATGAGCACCTCACTTCGTAGGGGATTTGGCGGAAAATGATGTTCTCCCGGTTGAGATGCGATGTGCCAAGCAGGCAGCCATTGCCGTAGACAATTTTTGTACCCTCATGTTTCGGCAAGCGGCTTAACACAGCGCGGGTAAGCACATTGCCGCCCTCCTCCTCGTTATCGCCAAGAATTCCGTTGTAGAGCAGATAGACTGCGATGTTGTTCGAGGTGCTAAGAAACGGGGTTGAGAAATCGGTGGCAGGTGGCAGGGGCTCCCCGGTCGCAATGAAAAAGATGTGGTGCGCAAGCTCTTTGAAGGTGACCGCCTTGTTGATGGAACCGTCTGCGGAGAAGAGGGGTTCGCCGAGTTCGCAGAAGCGGAAGCCGCCACCAAGGCCGGGAACAAGAGTGGTCTCTTTGCTACCTGTGGTATATCCAGCGATAACGTTTGCCAGCCGTTTACTTGTTCGTTGTCGGCAAATTTCATTATCCATTTCGACAAGAATGAACTTTCGATTCCCTCTGTCTGCATGGTTCAACTTCAAAACGGCATGACCCGTCGTTCCACTGCCAGCAAAACTATCAAGGATGATATCGTCATTCGCGCACACCATACCAATCAAATCAGTTAAAATTTCACTGTCCTTGGGAAATGCAAAACTCCCACCTCCAAGTATTTGCTCTACTTCAAGCGTTGCCGCCCTGCCATCCTTATAAAACACGCTTGGAAAGGGTTCGCTGTCAATTTCAAACAGATAACTTTTACGACAGGGAATGGTTTTTTCATCTGGCCCAAAATGGATACGTTGAGGAATTTCAGCTAATGCTTGCAGCGTTCTTGTCTCTTCCCATCTCCACCCTGTTGAGGGTTTTTTTACCGGCAGCTTTGTCTCTGGATGAATAATATCGTAGCGTGGCCTGCTTTCTCTTCCGTCATCCGGTCCAGAAAAGTCAGCCGCAAAATATAACCCTCTATCATCCGAATTATTATAGTGTTTATGCGCTTTCGATGGGTGTTTGGCTGGCAATGACTTGTACCATTGCATCATTTCCTTGCGTATTGTGACATGGTCGCCATGATACTGCTCTTTCAGGTCGTTGTAATACGAAAGAACCTGATCGATGCCGGGTTTATTCCTTCTCCATTTTGTGTTGAGAGCGATAAGAGTGGATTTGCTTTTGGCAACGGCAATCATGTATTCGTGGGAGACAGAAAAAAACTTGGCATCACCCTTCTTCCCTTTTTCCCAAACAAGGGTTGCAAGGAGATTGCCAACACCAAATATCTCATTGAGCAATACGGTTAAATTGGCAAGTTCATTATCGTCTATGCTTATGAATATGACACCGTCCTCTTTCAAAAACTCTTTCAACAGCACCAGCCGTGGATACATCATGCACAACCACTTGTCATGGCGCGAAAGATCTTCAGCTTCCTTCCCAACTGCTTTGCCCAGCCATTCCCGCATCTCCGGGCTGTTGACGTTATCGTTGTACACCCAGCTTTCATTACCGGTGTTATACGGCGGGTCGATATAGATGCACTTCACCTGCCCGGCATAGTATGGAAGCAGTGCCTTCAAGGCGACAAGGTTATCCCCCTGCACAAGAAGATTTTTTGAATCAGGGTCACCAGCCGACAACTCCATATTCTGACGCAACAAATGAAACGGCACCTGCTTGTGGTGGTTTACAACAGCTTTTTTCCCAATCCAGTCAAGTGACGGCATTTATTTTATTCCTGTGTGATTTTATAGCGAAATATTCTGTTTCAAAACGTCTGGCGAATACCAAAGGCCTGCTGCACAGACTATTACTTTAAACATTCAGAACTATCAGTTATTTGATCGTCTCGTAAAACGCTTATGAAACTCAACATTTTACGAGAACGTAAACTATTAATTTAATAAGACTTAAAAAGGCACTGTTACGTATGTCCTTTCTTAATTTTTTTCCCCCCGCTCTATTTTACGAGAACCCACTGAGGAATAGCCATGCTACCTTTATTGACAATCAATTGATTCCTGCGAAGCTCTCCCATCAGATTACCTCTCTTACACATCTCCTGCTTGTCAACTCATCCAATCCGGTAATTTATTCCACAAGAGATCATTAATAACCTTTGCGAGTCGATGAACCATGACAACGCAACAGCCAATCAAGCAACGGTCAAGCAAATTACTACTACCCAATTATCATTTATTCATATCGTTAGCAGAAAATAAATAAGTTTTTCCCTTTCTCCATCAAGCAACAGTCAAGCAACGATGATTACGGCTTAGTGATCACCTCGAAATTCTTTTGCAGGAAAAACGCTTGTAGCCAAGCAATTTACGCTCTCAGATTTGAAAAATTGGATTTATATTCGGATTAAGCTACTTTATTGGAAGTGAAAAAAGTGTGATATATCGGAGTAATACCAGGTTGACTGTTGTAGCTTCCAAACCCACTCTACCCAGATTTTCTGATATGCAGTGGAATATCAAGTGAAAATACTCTGACAACAACCCTTACATGCACCTGACGCAAAAGACGCATTATTCAAAAACTCAACCGAAAGCCTGAATGAACACCATTGCCATACCTGCATGGAATACGAATGGGGTTTTGCCGCCTGTTGATCCGCATTTGCCAACAAGTCCGGTTCGTTCGCCCTATCCCGTATCTCTCAAAGATCTGGTGATGCGTTTTTCGACCTCATCAGAACGACGGTCAGTCATAAAATCCTTCCTTGGTTATCGCAAGGAGCTGCACCGCATTGGTCTCTCTGAAGGATTTCAATGGATTGATGGCAGTTTCCTTGAAGATGTGGAAACAATAGAGCAACGAGCGCCACGGGATATTGACGTAGTATCTTTCTTCAATACACCAGCCAGTCTCAACATTTCCGATGATGATGCTTACCTCTTCGATCACGATATTTTAAAAAAACGAATCAATATCGATGCGTATTACGTTGAACTTGACCAGATCACGCCGCGCATGCTCACCCACTGGTCGGCATACTGGTACGGCTTATGGTCTCACCGGCGAACTCAGGTGTGGAAAGGTTTTCTGCAGATTGAGTTAACGCCTGTTGAAGATGCTGATGCCTTGGCTTGGCTTACTCAATTCGAAAGAACAGAAGGAGAACCATGAACCCGCAAGATCGAATTCATCTGCTGTCTGAGCTGACGTTTCTGCGAGAAAGCTTGGCTGAACTCCCTGATTCCGCGAAGATCATGCGGATAAGCACTGAATCCCGCATTCGTGGAATTGAGAAGCGTTTGGCAGAAGAGCCTGTCAATGAACGAGAGCCTGAACGCGTTCAACTGACCTTCAATGGCCGTCCAGTCATTGGCAGCCATGGCATTTTCGCTGAATTTGGCATGAAGGCGGTAAGCAACTTCGCAGAGGCGGTAACTGCTGTAGCTGCTTCGCTCTGCACACCACTTGCTGCAATGGGGCCGATACCCAATCGAGAGCAGCATCAATTGTTGATTACAAACACTGCGCTTGGCTCTTTTGGATTTGAACTTGAAGAGTATCGAAATGGGCAACTAACTTTTGACGAAGTAAGTCCGATGGCTCAGGCGCTGGAGCGCACACAGAACCTTCTGCGGGGTACCGTTGGCTCTGATGATGAATTGGCCGACTCGGTAGCAGATACCGATCCTCGCGCATTGGAAAAGGTGCGCACCTTCCTGCAAACCCTGGCTGATAATGAAGCCATCTGCACCGTGCAATATCGGGATCGTGGCTTTCGATTCTCTGATGTGGGCCAGATCCGTAACAGTCTGGCACGGCTTGGGCAAGATAACCTGCGTGAAGATGAGCAGTATCTCAATGGAGAGTTTCAGGGTGTTCTGCCAAAAGGACGCTCTTTTGAGTTTAAGCTGACCGAGAACGGTGAGGTGATACGAGGCAAGATAGGTCCGGTTATACTGAACGCTGATGAGCTGAATGCCCATTTGCATCAATCAGCAAAAATCAAGGTCATGATGACACAGATAGGATGCGGCAAACCGCGCTACGTGCTGACAGATATACCGGAGTGGATTGAAGGCAACTGAGCAGGAAAAAGAAATAATCCAGACACTGAATTTTCAATATCCACCGCCATGTATTGCCAGAGAATTGGACGAGCTTTTTTCTGTTGTCTGGTTTTGCCCAATTCCACTCTTCCATAGAGAAATTTTTAGCATCGCACAGCTTCCGTTTTCGACACCGTTGGTTGTGAAATATTTCGATTCAGGATGTCTGGCGAATATCCACCAGCAATCGTCTGCCTTTTTCGGTCATGGTATACTGCTGACGGGAACTGGTCGGCTTGTCTGGAATAGTCATAGCCAGAATATCCGCCTCCAAAAGTGGCGTAACATATTTTTTCCTGAACATGCTCCTGTTTTTCAAAACCATGACCGTCATCAATTCCTGAATCATCACCGGTTTTTCACAAGAGATCAGCATGAGCCCGACTTGCTCCCCCCACAGCAACAGCCAAGCTTGCCAGTACGTGCTGTTTCGAGTGACTCTTTTCCTTCCTTCCATGCAAACCAGGCAATGCCAAGCGATCCGGCAGCATCAAGCAGACCGACATGAAAGAATTCATACAACAAACTGCTGGCAAGCAACACAATGGAGAGCCAGAGACAGGTTTTTGTGCAATTCGCGTCAGCAATAATTGCTTCAGAATGCAGAGCTTTCCCAACCTTCATTTTTGCGCTCATCAGCCACCACATCGTGGCAATTGAAACCAGAGAGACTATAATTCCGGGAACAGTTGTCGCCGGGCGGCTGCCCTGCATAAGATTGAGCAATGCGCCGATAACCATACCGGCAGCAAGCAGATAAAATGCCCATCCGGTAATCCGCAAGGCCTGTCGTTCAAATTGATCACGAGCTTCAATCGGGCTGTTGCGCATTCGAAGGACCGCATGAACAATTCCTGCGCCGGACATCACCTCCACAAAGCTGTCTACCCCGAATCCAAGCAGCGCCAGGGTGTCATCATTCAATCCGAACCAGATACTGACGACGCCTTCAATAATATTATATCCGACCGTCACAACGCCAAGAAGCAGTGCAACATTCAGGAGCGATGATGTTGATTGAGCTTTCATAACGCGCATTTATTTCACAAAAAGAGTGTAACCATTGAGACACTGGAGTTGACGGCCTCTCCGCACAAGAAAAAGATAACCAATTGTTCGACCTCTGCCGTGCACAAATAAATACACGCATTGCACGATGTACAAAACTTTCATTTTTTGGAAGGTACAAACATTTTTACCCTATCCGGCGTTCAAGAGCTTCAGATATCTGGATTGTGTTTTTCTGCAGGAATAAATTAACTATATTATTTCTATAGAAATTATAAACAAAGAGTAATACTCATGCAGCAATCCATACAGTTTCATCCAGAAAACAGGCAGGCTGTGCTTTCCAAGGCAGTGCGGAATACGGCGCTCTATCTTGGCCTTCCGAACACAAAACTTTCCAGAATTCTCGGACTGAGCCCGGCAACAATCAGCCGTCTCAATACAGGGACTTTTTTA
>CAILXE010000082.1 GCA_903838095.1 uncultured Chlorobiaceae bacterium | reverse complement strand
AGTAAAGAAGCTCTGGGGTGGCCGAAAAAGCGCCTGGGAGATGTCCTATATCTCAGAAACGATATCGTCCACCCATACGACAAGCCAAAAGGCAATACAACCTTCGTCGGCCTGGAGCATCTACAGTCTGGAACAGGCATACGTTCAGGTTCCGTGAGTGTCGAAATGGAAACTCTTACGGGGAGGAAACCAAAATTCTACACCGGAGATATCGTTTACGGATACCTTCGGCCATACCTCAACAAGGTGTGGGTCGCTGAGTTCGATGGGCTCTGCTCAGTGGATCAATATGTCTACTTAGTTGATGGCAAACAGGCAGATACAGGATATATCTCATGGTACATGCGAAGCCCACTATATTTGCAACGGGCTCCTATCGACACGTCTCCAGGACAGCTTCCTCGTATTCGGAAAGAAGAGGTAGCATCCGTCACCATCGAACTTCCGCCCATCCAAGAGCAAATTAGGATAGCGGACCAGATAGAGGCTAAGATGGGGGTGAACTTTAATCTCGCAGAGATCATAAAGGCAGAACTTGATGGCATCAATAAACTGCCTGCCGCCCTGCTGCGTCAGGCATTCTCAGGAGAACTGTAGCACATGGCACGAGGCAAGAAGAGCGAGAATAGCAACGGCAAGATTATGGCAACCCAGCAGTCAGTCAACCAGGCAGTAAAGGGTATCTGCGATATCATGCGCCGCTCTAACTGTCAGGGTGCAATGCAGTACGTTCCGGAGCTTTCCTGGATGCTGTTCCTACGCATCTTGGACGACCACGAGACCCGCGAGGGCGAAGAAATGGAGGCCCTAGGACTGGAGTTTTGTCCCTCGCTGGCGGCACCTTTCCGCTGGCAAGACTGGGCAGCACCCTATGACGAAACGGTCAAAATTTTCCACGACGGCGGTCGTAAGCAAGGCTGGAAACGCAAGGAGAAACACGCCGACGGCAGCTCCGGCGACTTCTTCCGATTCGTAAACGGCGAACTGCTACCGTACCTGAAAGAACTGGAGTCCAAACCGGGGGCATCACCCCGTCAGAAGGTCATTAGTGAGATCATCTCCAGCGTGGAACGAAGCAGGATCGACACCGAGCGGAACTTCTGCGAGATACTTGACAAAGTGCATGGCATCAGCGTGGAGAGCGTAGATGATACCCACGTCTTCACGATCTCCCAAGTGTTCGAAGGGCTACTGCTCAAGATGGGGGAGAAGGGGAACGACGGCGGCCAGTTCTTTACACCCCGCGAAGTGATCCGCGCCATGGTGCAGGTCATCGATCCGCAAGTGGGCGATACGGTCTACGACCCCGGCTGCGGTACAGGTGGCTTCCTGGCCCAGAGCTACGAGTACATGCGGGCGGCGCTGGGGACCGAGACCAAGGCTGAGCAGATAGACACGCTCAAGCACGGCACCTTTTTTGGCAGGGAGAAGGATGACGTCGCTTACCCTATCGCTCTTGCCAACTTGGTTCTGCACGGCATCGATCAACCTAACCTGTGGCATGGTAACACCCTGACCAATGAGGCAGTCTACGATGGCCTGTTTGTCACCGCCCCGGCACAGTTCGATGTGGTGCTGACCAACCCGCCCTTCGGAGGTAAGGAGGGAAAAGCGGCCCAGACCAACTTTGCCTACAAAACCAGCGCCACCCAGATGCTGTTCCTCCAGCATGTAATCGATCACCTGAAGGATGGCGGACGCTGCGGCATCGTCATGGATGAGGGCGTGCTGTTCCGCACCAATGAGACCGCCTTCGTGCAGACTAAGCGCAAGCTGCTGGAAGAGAACAACCTTTGGTGCATTCTCAGTCTCCCCGGCGGTGTTTTCACAGCGGCAGGCGCTGGCGTCAAAACCAACCTGCTGTTCTTCAAGAAAGGCGAGCATACCGAGAAGATCTGGTACTACGACTTGTCAGATATCAAGGTCGGCAAGAAGACGCCGATGACCCTGGATAAGTTTGAGGATTTCTTCCGTCTGCTGCCGACACGCGGCGACAGCGAGCAGAGCTGGACCATCGACATGGTGGCCCGGAAACAGAAGGCAAGCGAAGAGGCCGAACCGTTCAAGCAGCAGGCCAGCAAGAAGGAGCGAGCAGCCGCTCAGTGGTCCGATAAGGCCAAGGAGCTGAAGAAGGCCAAGCCGACCGACGACAAGGCTGTTGCCGAAGCACTGCAGAAAACGACGGAACTGACCAAGGAAGCCAGGGAACAGGCCGCCAAGGCAGAAGAGATCGAGAACGCCGTCTACGACCTGAAAGCGGTCAACCCTAACGCCAAGGCCGAAGAGGACAAGCGGACATCGGAACAACTGCTGGATTTCATTGAGGCCAAAGGGCGCGAGATAGCCGAGGCGCTGGCAGTGCTGCGAGGAAACAGTGGTGCAGAGGAGTAGTAATTCCGTCGAAGAACTACTTCGCATGGTCGAATCCGTCAAGAACATGCTTGTCGCTCGGGCAACGGGTGATTCGACTGAGTATAGCGAGTACGAGGAGTTCCGGCTCAAGTTGACAGGAGCCCCCCGAACCAAGGACCGGCTCCCGCGTTTCATCCATACATGTCGCAGCATGAGCGAATTCTGGGGGTATATCAAGTCCAAGTACCCTAGCTACGCTGAGCGCAGGCAGTATCTTCGAGATGAATTCGACCCGCTGCTTACATATCTTGAAAACTGGAACGTAACTCCAAGCGATGACGGAACGGCAGCAGCGCTGCAGAAGTTTGATTCCGAACATGTAACGGGGGCTTGGCGGAAAGCCCAGGATAGAAAGACTACTGACCCGGAAGGAGCCATCACAGCAGCCAGGACACTTCTAGAGTCAGTGTGCAAACACATTCTGGACGAGATGGAGGAAGTTTATTGCGACAAGTCAGATCTCAAGACACTGTATAACCAAGCCGCCAAACTGCTGAACCTTTCACCAAGCCAGCATACTGAGCAGACGTTCAAGCAGATTCTCAGTGGATGCTATTCGGTCGTGGAAGGACTCGGATCGCTGAGGAACAGTCTGAGTGATGCCCACGGAAAGGGGAAGGTGGGAGTTAAACCATTGCCGCGACACGCAGAACTGGCGGTTAACCTAGCCGGTACCATGGCAACTTTTCTTGTTTCTACATGGGAAGCAAGGAATAGCACCAAGGTGCAACCGAGAACGACACCTTTCAATAATCAGTGGCTTCCTCACCAATAAAGTAATGTCATAACGCTACTGACAACGAAAGAAGAAAGCAGGCAGGAACCGAGTGGTCCCGCCCCGTATCGATTCATGAACTCGGCACTTTTCTGGATATTAATTTTTTTCTCTCTTTGCTTTTCGTTGCCCTACGATCAACGTCAGGCATGGACACATTTAGGAACTCCGGTGTTTATCACTTACTGTGGGCGTTGTATGCCCATCTGACAAACTGAGATAATAATGCTTCATTCTCGTTCTTTAGGCGCTGGTTCTCTGCGTCCAATCGTTCAATTCGCTCAAGTGCTTTCTGTAATTCAACAGACTTTACTTGTTTGCGGGATGTGCCATTTCTCAGGGCGCTCTTTCGGTTGTCAAACGCGTCCCTTATAGCTTGGGTATTTTTATTAAGGGGGAGTAGGTTATCTACAACAATCAACCGAGCAATGAACTTTCGTAAATTCACACACCGCATCCATATTCTGAACAATCCTATATGACCAAAGTGTCGTACCAAGGCTTGTTTTTAAACAACATTTTGCTCATAAAATATATAAAAATGTATAAAAACGGTAGTTTGAATATATACTCTTTCTGTATGAAGCAGCGTATTGGCAAAACTTTGGTAATATAACTATAAAAACGACTCTTTATCTCCAACAATCGACCGAGCAATGGACTATCGTAATTTCCCCCACCGACCGTAACCATGACCACTACCGTAATTTCACCCACCGAAGGCACGTAATTTCACCCACCGGCAATAATATCAATGAGTTGAAGTCGGAATATCATCCACCAGCCTGAGGATTTGTGCCCAATTATCGTAATTTCACCCACAGGCCGTAACCACGACCACTATCGTAATTTCACCCACCGGCAATGATATCAATGGGTTGGATGTCGGAAGATCCCACCGACCGTAACCATGAACACTATCGTAATTTACCCACCGAAGGCGTGTAATTTCACCCACCGTAAACAATATCAGTAAGTTGGCTGTTGTAATTTCACCCACCAGGGCTTCAATCAAAGATGGACTTTCGTAATTCTACCCACCAGAGGCAGCCAGGTCTCTATGTAATATCGCCCACTGGCTATGGTCATCTGGCAAAACCTTTGTACTTTCACCCACCGCATAACCGTAATATCACCCACCAGCCTGAGGAACTGAGGTCGACTATCGTATTTCCCCTCCACCATTCATACTACCAGAGCTTACTGGTGTTTTTTGATAAAATAGTGATCACCCAAGACATATCGAGGATAGTGACTGCCACAGCAAGACATATCGAGGATAGCCATAAGATAACTTGTCTTTTTTTACAATAGGTTAGAGCATACTAGTTGAAATAATAGTTGACGACAACCAACACTGTCGACGTTTTGGCATAGAGATCTGGAGCGTAAAAAGCTATTTAATACCCGATATATGGCTTAATAAGAATATTTTTTTCCATCAAGTAATAACGAGACATATCGAGGATAGCAAGGCATACAGCGCTATTTAACGAGACCTATCAGAAATAATATCATAATATCATAGCGTTAGACTGCATACTGCTATTTCATTGCAAGTGTTATTGTAAGAAATACCTTACTAGGATGGATAAATATCGTGAATTATGCAATCTGCGAGAGCAATTCACCAACCATGAGAGCCTAGTGGTGGATATCCTTTCAGTAAGTCCAGAAGCATGAAACTCGGGACATATATGCATATCACTGATAAACATCAAGTAGTTCATTTTACCAGCAGTAAGTACCTATTCATTGACCGACATCTTACGCCAGTTGGGCCGCATACTTAATGCGATGCTCAAGGCCGACCAGTCGCTTTGTCGCCGCGTTGCCACGCTTAATGCCTTTAGCCAAAGTTTCAGGGTTGCCCACCAGGATCAAGCGTTCGGCAGGGCGAGTGGCCGCTGTGTAGATAAGAGTGGCATCCAACTTCTTATCGCCATAGTCAAACACCACTGCAAATACGTTTGCCCACTGTGAACCCTGAGCCTTATGAATGGTGATGGCATAACCAAGTTCAAGACAACGCAGCAGGTCATAACTAAGTGGCACCTTGTTGCCATTAAAAAGCACCACGCCCAGTGTACCATCTGCGGCAGGTGAGTCGTAGACTTCTATAATCACCCCCAGGTCACCATTGCGCAAATCTATCCGCTCATCATAGAGGTTGCGGGTTACCAGGACTGGGTCACCCAACCGGATCTTGCTTTTTGATTCGGTAATCCAAGGAATCCAGCCACGCTCTTTATCCGCGTAGTGGACTCCCAGTCGATCGTTGCCTATTACAGATTGGAAATGCTGATTGAGGGCATTCACACCCCAATCACCTTTTTTTACAGGTGTCAGGATAATACTGGTATCGATACCCCCGGCCTCCATCCAGAAATCAGTTAATTGGGTGAGAGAAGGGGCCATGAAACAACAATCTGCCGATGCTGCCAATGTTTTGCCAACATCGGGGGGCATTAGACATTGGGATATCCTAGCTTCAGACGCAAACGCATGTATGCCGCTGTCCTCAGCTTGTCGCTTCACCTGAGATAGTTCAAAGAACGGGATGCCCGAGGAGACAAGAACATGGAAAATCAGCCCTGCGCCAACTGGGGGCAACTGTGCCGTGTCGCCCACGAACAGGATGCGGGTTGCTACAGGAAGCAGCCCTGCCAGGCGGTAAAACGAGAGAAGGTCCACCATAGAGGCCTCGTCAATAATGACAAGCGCGTGTTCGGGCAGATCAGGGCGGCCATTGCCGAGATGGTCAAACACCAGCTTGGCAATGGTCTGTGCAGGCAGATTGGTACTCTCGGCCATCCGCTGGGCGGCTCTACCGGAGAGGGCCACAGGAAAGTAGGCCAAACCTGATGACAGACGATCATAGACACCTATAATGGCCCTAATGATGGTGGTTTTGCCAGTACCTGCTCCGCCAGAAATACCGGCAACAGGAGAACATACAGCGCCAATGACCGCCTTCGCCTGCTCATCGGTCAGCTTGAATGGCAACGCAGCCTCATAATCACGTAGGGCATCGGAGGCGGCTTCAAGAGTAACGGTTTTCTCCCATGCAGCTTGAATTGAGCCTTCCCCAGGTTTCCGATTGAGGACGTCTGAAATGAACTTAGCCACAGAGGCCTCCATCAAGCCTGCCCCCCACACTTGGTAGCCATCGGGCGTCATTGTCATTAATCCCTGCTGTACAGCCAAGTCACCAGGGTGAATTTCGGAGGCAAAGCCTATCAGTGTATCCACCTCGGCTTTAAGTTGGACAGGTTGAATCACTGTGGAGCCTGTTATAACGGAATGCTTAACCGCAACGTGGAGAGCGGTGCCGCCCAGTACACGGTGATCAGTGCGTGGAATACCAAGATTTTCAGCAAACGTAATGACCCGCTCGTAGTCGACTCCGACAGACAAGAGCAGGAACGGATTGTCTTCGAGTATCTGGATGGT
>CAILXE010000081.1 GCA_903838095.1 uncultured Chlorobiaceae bacterium | reverse complement strand
GGTCTTTTGATCTCCTGGCCAAGCTCAACCTGATATGAGGTGCCGTTCACTTCGATCTCGGCGCTGTTCTCCTCAAGGGATTTTATCTCGACATTGTAGCGGTTTCCGCTTATCGTGAATTTATATTTTCTCATCCTTGAAACCCTTTGAAATTAATGACATTATAGATTTTTGAATTCCAGGGTGAGTAACTCTTGCCAACCTTCCTGATTGTCAGAATTGCAGTCTCCTGATCGTGAAGTTCATCGAGATAAAGCGAGATTGCCATACCGATGGCAGCACTGACCTCTCCGGGAATCATGTTTCCTGCTAGGGCTTTTTTAGCCCCATCACCCTCATCTTTAAATGTTCTTCTGACATTCCAGGAAAGAATTTTCGGTATCACGCTGAAGAGCAGCGCAAGCAGGAAGAATGCAAGAATGACGACACTGTATCCTGTGACAGCAAGGACCAGATGCTGACTTTGGATAGCCGAGAGGTTGACCGGAAAATATTGAATGATTGATATCATGGCTTTTTCCGTTTACAATGGTATAGTCGAGTGCTTTTTTGGAGGATTGTTATCTTTTTTGGTCAACAGCGTCTGAAGAGCGCGGATTATCCTGAAACGGGTATTTCGAGGTTCGATAATATCGTCGATATAGCCGAATTTTGCCGCCTCATAGGGATTGGAAAATTTTTCACGATACTCGGCTGCATTTTCAGCAACAAACTTTGCTCGCTCGTCCAGATCTTCGATGGCATTCAGATCCCTGTTGAAGAGTACCTCAATGGCGCCTATAGGGCCCATGACAGCAATTTCAGCCGTAGGCCATGCATAGTTGATATCACCGCGAAGCTGCTTGGAACTCATGACGATGTAAGCCCCTCCATAGGCTTTTCGCAGGATGATGGTGATTTTTGGCACCGTTGCCTCTGCATAAGCGAAAATCAGTTTCGCACCATTGGTGATAATGCCGTCAAATTCCTGTGCACTGCCGGGAAGAAAGCCGGGGACATCGACAAGGGTAACGATGGGGATGTTGAAGGCATCGCAGAATCGTACAAACCTTGCAGCCTTGCACGATGCGTTGATGTCAAGACAGCCGGCAAGGTAGTTGGGCTGATTTGCGACTATACCAGTGGAAATGCCATTGAAGGTGACAAACCCGATAACAATGTTTCTTGCATATTGCCGCTGGACTTCGAGGAACTCTCCGTTATCAGCAATAGAATAGATAATATCCTTGACGTCGTAAGGGATTGATGGCTTTTCGGGTATAATAGAGTTCAGCTTGTCGTCGAGGCGGTCAACAGGGTCATCACAAACCGCAAGAGGGGGTTCTTCAAGATTGTTCTGCGGAAGATAGCTGAGCAGCTTCTTGATCAGCAGGATTCCTTCGGTTTCATCCGCCCCGACAAAATGGGTGACTCCTGATTTTGTCGCATGAACCGAAGCTCCGCCAAGATCCTCGTCAGTAATGGTTTCTCCGGTCACAGTTTTTACAACTTTGGGGCCGGTGACAAACATGTGACTGGTTTTTTCGACCATGACCACGAAATCAGTAAGCGCAGGGGAGTAAACCGCACCGCCAGCACATGGCCCGAAAATAGCCGATATCTGGGGAATGACACCTGATGCCATGACGTTTCTCTGAAAAATGCTGGCATATCCGGAAAGACTTCTCACCCCTTCCTGGATTCTCGCTCCGCCGCTGTCGTTGATGCCGATGAAGGGCGCACCGACTTTCATCGCCTGATCCATGACCTTGCAGATCTTCAGTGCGTTGGTTTCTGAAAGTGAACCGCCAAGAACGGTAAAATCCTGGGAGAAAAGATAGACAAGACGACCATCAATGGTACCATGGCCGGTAATGACTCCATCAGACAGAAAATTTTGCTTGTCAAGGCCAAAATCAGTTGTCCGATGCGTGACAAACATGTCATACTCTTCGAAACTGCCCTCGTCAAGCAGCATGTCTATTCGCTCCCGGGCAGTGAATTTCCCTTTTTTATGTTGTGAATCTATGCGCTTTTGTCCACCGCCAAGGCGGGCTTTTTCGCGTTCCGCAATCAAGCGTTTCATTGGATTTTCGTGATAGTGATTAAATAACTTGCCGGTGATCTTTTCTCTGTCTGAAAAAGCGCTTACACACTCTTTTCAGATCGACCTTTCCGGGTTATGCACTCATGCCGCACAGGCGGCATTTTTCTTCTCTTTTATTTTGCTGACGCGCAATATCGGCAAAAAAAGGGAATAACCGTCTTTTCATCTATGCAGGGGTGAATAATCTTATATTTTTTATTTTAAAGGGCAATAGTTTTATAAAAAAACAGACTTTTCCATGACCTCCGATCTTCAGTTTGCTCTTGAATTGGCCGAACAGGCAGGCCGCTTGACTCTTGAATATTTTTCGAGCAAGTCGTTGCAGGTGTTAAGCAAAAAGGATGCCTCCCCTGTTACTGAGGCGGACAGGAGGGCAGAAGAGCTTATACGGGCAGCAATTGCTGCGGCATATCCAGGTGACGGGGTGTTGGGCGAAGAGTTTGAAGATCGTTTGTCCAGTAACGGACGTCGCTGGATTATTGATCCAATAGATGGTACCAAGGCATTTATTCATGGTGTGCCGCTTTATGGCGTCATGATTGCCCTTGAGGTTGACTCATCTCTTCAGCTTGGCGTTGTCTCTTTTCCGGCGCTTCGTGAAACATATCATGCCGAGCGGGGAGGGGGAGCTTTTTTTAACAGGTCGCCCATTGTGGTTTCAACAATTTCTGAACTCAGTGATGCGACCGTTCTTTTTACCGAAAAAGAGTATCTGCTTGATCATCTCACTGACCATCCTGTAGACAGGCTGCGCAATGATGCCGGACTTGTGCGCGGGTGGGGTGATTGTTACGGACACATGCTGGTGGCGTCAGGTCGTGCAGAGGTGTCGGTCGATAAAATCATGAGTCCATGGGACTGTGCGGCACTGATTCCAATTGTGACTGAAGCTGGTGGTTGCTGTTTTGATTACCATGGAGATACGACCATTTTTGGTAAAGGGCTTGTCAGCTCAAACCGGGTTATCGGAGAGAAGTTGCTCGAGGCCATCAAACAGGAGAGGGATTCAGCATGATGACTATCATTACACTGCTGGTTGTTATTCTCCTGCTGCTTGTTGCAGTTGTTGTCCTCCTTGTGACCGGATGGCCGGGGCGTGAGATGAAGGAGATTGAAGAGGTGGGCAGGGGTTTTCGCCAGGAGCTTGCGCAGCATCGGGCCGATTCCGTACAGCTTTTTCATTCCTTGCGTATCGACCTTGATGATTTAATGCAGGAGAAGCTGGACAAACAACTTGATGCTATTGCTGTTTTAAATAGCCGATCTCATAACAAACGAAAAAACCAGAATGCTGCACAGACGCAAGACCCTATGCAAGCTGAAATATCGATGGAAGAAAGTGATGAAAAATCAGCCGAGTATGATCGGCAACTTGGGCTTTTTTCAGTCCAGCCAGGCCAGTCAAGCAAGAAAGAGCCCCGAAATGAGCCTAAGAATGAGCCGCCTCCGGTTGAAGAGGCTTTTGAACGAGTGGAAAGCCTCTCCCTTGATTATGATGATATCCCTGACATCAGTGAACTGCCCGACATCGATGACCTGTAAATCCCGTTAAATATTTTTCATGGCAGGCCAATTGACACAAGTCCGCGATTGTCTGCAAAAGTCGGTAAGATTGTTCTGGATCGAAGCTTTTTTATTGCAATGCTTTGGCTATTGCTTTTGCAAATGAGGGCCCGTCAAATGTTTCAGGAATAACATCAACCTTGATGCCGAGCTTTTTAAGCGCTGATGCGGTTGTTGTCCCGATGGCGGCAACGAGAACGCCTGAAGGCACAGCGGTTGAATCCATTGCCTCAAAAAAGTTGATGGCAGTTGATGGGCTGGTGAATGAGAGGCAGGAGAGTTCACTACCTTCAAGCAGTGCTTTTACTTTAGCGGTATCTTCAAGTGATGGTGGCAGATTTTCGTAAACGGTCAGTTCAACGCACTTTCCACCCCGTTTCCCTATAACGTCCGGTATGGTGCCGAGGGAGAGGCTTCCTCTCAGAAAAAGAAAAGTGTGTCCTGCTATTGCTTCACTCCCGATCTCCTCCATGAGCGTGACAGCATCAGCAATTTTCGGTATTGGTTCGGTTGTAACGCCATGTAAAGCGAGATCAGCGGATGTAGTTTTCCCGACAGCCCAAACCTTGAGCTTTTGAAGGTTTTCAAGTTCATCAGGGCTCTCTTTCAGCAGCCTCTCCATAAAATAGGTGACACTGTTAGGGCTGGTGAAAAAAACGCCATCAAAAAGAGTGAGGTCAGGAACAACCCAACCTGAAACAGGCCTGATCTCG
>CAILXE010000080.1 GCA_903838095.1 uncultured Chlorobiaceae bacterium | reverse complement strand
GTCACACAAATCGTTGATTGCAACAATTTCATAATTCGGGTTATTCAATGCCTGGCGAAAAACCAGACGCCCGATGCGGCCAAATCCGTTAATGCCGACTTTCACTTTTGCCATAATGTCGTTCCGGTATTGTAATGAGTTAGTATTGATGACATAAAAAACTTTCGCGAGTTGCTTGGTTCATTCATGAAAATACCACTTAAAAAGATAATATAAAACCGGAATTCTTCAGAGCTGCTCCATCAACAAATTCTTCAACCCGCCGAAGCTCCCGTTACTGAGCAATGCAATCACATCGCCCTCCTGCAATTGCGGTTGAAGAAATTCAACAATATCTGCCGGATAACTTGCCGAATCCTGGCCGGCAAGAAACACCGTTTTGCCTTGTCCTTCAAGTTCATCCTTCAGCCGCAGGGTATTGAGCGATTTGTCTGGCGCATAGCGATCAGGTCGGTGTACCTTACCCAAAACCACAACAGCGGCGGGTCCAAAACATGCTGAAAGTTCCTGCTGAAAAATATTTCTGGTGGTCGTGTTTGAACGGGGTTCAAAGCAGGTGATTATCCTGCGCCCTGCATAGAGCTGGCTGAGCGCCTCAAGGGTAACCCTGATTGCTGTTGGATGATGAGCAAAATCTTCGACGAGGGTGATATTCCGGGGATAGGTGCCGACAATTTCCATCCGGCGTTTTGGACGCCTGAAGCGCGGCATGGCGCGTGTCAAAGCGTCAAGAGAGAGACCGCTCCGAATCGCAGCAGCGATTGCGGCAAGGGCATTCATGATATTGTGATGACCGAAAAGCGGCACACGCAGAGTACCGATGATTCTGCCATGGTGAAGCAGGTCAAAGGTCGATGTTTCGCTGTCAGCCTGAATATTCGTGGCGCTCCATTCTGAATCGGTACTCAACCCGAACCGTTCCACTTTGCAGAAAGCACGGGAAGCAATATCCACAGCCACCGGGTCGTCACCGTTAACGAGAAGCAGGCCATTTCGGGGTATCAGATTGACAAAAAGCCGGAAACTCCGCTTGATATCTTCAAGAGAATCAAAAATATCGGCGTGGTCAAATTCAATATTATTGATGATGGCAATATCTGGCCGGTAGAGCAGAAACTTGCTTCGTTTATCAAAAAAGGCGGTATCGTACTCGTCTCCTTCCGTAACAAAAAAGCCCTCTTCACTTCGTCCTGAAGCCCGGCAACCAATGGAAAAGTTTTCAGGAATACCGCCAACCAGAAATCCGGGTTTAAGGCCTCCATCTTCAAGCAGCCAGGCCAGCAGCGAGGTGGTGGTTGTTTTGCCATGCGTACCAGCGACAACAAGAGAGGTATTGTGCCCGATCAGGTGATGACGAACAAGATCCGGCATGGAAATGAGTTCAAGATGGTGATCGAGAGCATACTCAAGTTCCGGATTTCCCCGACTTATTGCATTGCCCACAATAACGGCATCCGGCAAAACGCTTTGGAGGTTCTTGTCCGAAAAGCCGCTGAAATACCGAATGTTATGATCATCCAGAAAAGTGCTCATTGGAGGATAGAGCTGTGTATCAGAGCCGGTAACGGCATGACCTGCATGAGAAAGCGCAACGGCCACCGAGGCCATTGCCGTTCCGCCGATACCGAGAAAGTAAAAAGAGCTCATCGGTGTTGATCAATTAACTTCATATTATTAGGAGGCCGTGACACTGTAGTACACAATATATCAGGAAGAGCGCAAAATGCCAGAGATGGAGAATAACCGATTTGCGAGATGTAACTAATCTCGAAAGAATCTGTATTTTGCAAAAAAATTTAAACGATTTCAACAAACAGATATTATGCAATTTATCGACCTGCTTTCTCAAAAAGAGCGTATACGCACTTCACTGCTCAAGCGCATTGAAGGTATTCTCGACAGTGGCCAGTTTATTATGGGATCGGAAGTAACCGAACTTGAGTCTCGACTTGCCGCTTATGTCGGGTCACGCCACTGCGTCTCCTGTTCGTCAGGAACCGATGCCCTGCTTATGCCTTTGCTTGCAAAAGGGGTCGGCCCGGGTGACGCCGTCATTACCACACCATTTACCTTTGTTGCGACGGCTGAAGTCATCAGTCTTGCTGGAGCCACACCATTCTTTGTTGATGTTTGCCCGGATACTTTCAACATCAATCCCGAACTTGTCGGACAAGCTGTTGATGAGGCGGTGCAACGCGGATTGAAACCAAAAGCACTCATCCCTGTTGATCTGTTCGGTCTTCCTGCGGATTATGATCGGCTCACGGTTGTCGCCGACGATTACAGGCTATGGATACTGGAGGATGCCGCACAGAGTTTTGGCAGCAGTTTCCGTGGACACAAGGCGGGAAGTTTCGGACTTGTCGGTGCAACCTCGTTTTTCCCCGCAAAACCACTTGGTTGCTATGGTGATGGTGGTGCAATATTCACCGATGATGACGAACTTGACCATCTCTTGAGATCCATAAGAGTTCATGGCAGTGGGGTTGATAAATACAGCAATGACCGTATCGGTATCAACGGACGGCTTGATTC
>CAILXE010000079.1 GCA_903838095.1 uncultured Chlorobiaceae bacterium | reverse complement strand
GCCCAGATTCTGGACTGGTTCGACTGCATTGAAACGACCCACGTTCGAACAGTCATGGGCAACTACCGTTGGTCTACCGCATCAGTAGCCAGAGACAGATTGTTCCTGGAATATCTGGGAGTGCCCTGCAAATAGTGTGCGCTTTATCCTACTTTCAGGTTAGTAAAGCACTCTGTAGCTGATGGTTCGTCTAATTTATTACTGAAATTTAAGTTATTGACGAAAATACAGGAATGTCAAGAGTTTAGAGCAGAACTGGTATGCCAAAGCACTTATTGTTTTGAGGTGCATGTCATGTACACTATCTTTATACAAGAAAAAAAGTAAGCCGATGACAACTATAGCCCTGAGCGAAGCCATTTCAATGCGAATGACGGGCAAGTCTCATGAAGGTCCTCGAAGAGATAAAACATGGGGCGCTTTATTTAATTTAACTTGCAGCAAAAATGCGAAAAAACATCACATCCTATACGGTGCATCTCATAGCATCGGTTAAAGCCGGGCTTGCAGCACAGGTGCTTTTCAAGAACAATAGTCTGTTTGTGGGAAGAATTGATTTTTATTCAGGGGTTGATCTTCCGAAATCCTACCTCTGGCATCCGAACAATCCCAACGATGAAAATCAGACTTATCTTGTTTTAGCGATGTCGTTTGATGCCTTTCATGGTGTTACTGAATTGCTTCGTAATGAGGCTCCCTGGGGACTGGAGTTATGGCCGGTTTCATCGCCAATGATCGGGGCGGCGACTGATGGGTATTCCGGAAAACTCTATACAACTTCTGAAGAGAGTATCGGCGAACAGGAGTTCGATCTTCAGGCCCTGCGACCGTGAATATATCGAACTGTTTGTCAGGTGGATCAAGCAGGGCATGAAGTAATTGTCAGAGGTCAGACCGTGTCCAGATCTGCCGGGCGGCATAATCCTCAAGCTTGAGCGCCATCGAGAGCAGCTCGATCTTGTCGCGGAGCAGGCATGGGAAACTATGCTGAAAGGGTTTCCTGAGCTTCAGAAGCAGTGCCCATATCTGGAGGTATGCAGGGAGTACGGATTCGAGACACCCTGCGGGGTGATCTGCGAAATGGATATCGAAGCTTCACGGCGAGCCTTTCCCGAAATGAAAGGTGAAATTCTTTGTCGTCAGGCTCTCGGGAGTCCCGTCTGCATTTTCAAATACGAACGCCCGGCAAGAAAAGATGCAGATTCCGACACACATGCAGCCTCGGAGACGGTCGAAGACAGGACGTCTCGCTGATGCCCCGCATCTACAGAAGATTCTGAGACCTGAAGATGTTTTCAACGATAGTGCGGGCGGCTTTCCCGGAGGGATGCTCTCCACCGGTAATGTTGCAAGCGAACACATATTCGCCGCCTCCGCTTTCGAGAAAGCCGACGAACCATCCCAGCACCTCTTTCCCTTCCGCATTTTTTCCTGATCCTGTCTTGCCGTACAGCTTTCCTTTTTCGGTTTCTGTTACCAGCATTACGTTACGAATTATTTTTAAATGCTTTCCGGAAAATGGCAGCTTTCCGTCGAGGAGTTGGTTCAAAAGCAGGAGCTGTTCATCAGCGCTGATCAATATTCCGGTTTTTCCCGGTCTCGGCAGCCAGAACGTATCAATCCCTGCGGAGATGTCCCGATTTCCATAGCCGATCTGCTCAATGAAGGTTTTCATCCGTTCAGGCCCGATCTGCCTCGCCAGCGCCTGATACGCAGGCACCGCCGAAACCCGGAACGCCTCTCGAAAGGTCAAGTCGCGGTTCCACTCTTCGATATCGCGGTGCACGCCGTCCCAGATATACCAGGGATCGTCGGTTCCCTTGAGCAGCCCGAGTTTCAGGCCGATTAAAGTATTATAGATCTTGAATGTTGAACAGGGAGACAATCGCCGAGCACAGAGCGTCGGGTTTACTTTGGTCACGCCCCCTGATGAGCGGTTAACGATCACCAGCGCCGTCTGGTAGGCGCCGAACAGCTTTTTGTCGATCTCCTGCGCGCCAGAATATGACGGAACACCAAGGAAAAGCAACAGCAGCAATATCATTGGTTTTATTATCATGCTCCCTTTTCAATCCTGAAACAGTATCAGCTTAATATCAAAAATTCCTGATAAAGGTTGCGCCAAAATATCCAATATGGTATACTCTACGTATGAAATACAATGTTAAAAAAACATACCAATGACCAATATCACAGATCAAGACATCAGGCAACTTGCTTATAAACTCTGGGAGGACAGGGGCTTTCCCTTCAATAATCATCCAGAAGAAGACTGGGTGGAAAGTGAGCGAATATTGACGATAGAAACAGTTGCACTTGCAGGTGAATCGGTTCAGGCGGCAGGAGCAGCGTTTGATCCCTCATCATTTTTTGATGATTTATACAAAATTGGACCGAGAAATGATTACCAGTACAAAATCTCATTTGTAACAGACTCCGGCAAACTGCGCTGGATAGACAATTTTCGTATACTGGGCGATCTTGATCCGGATATTTTACGCGATTTTGGAAAATGTTATCCCAAGTCCTACGGAAATTTTCAGGTTACCTTCAAAGCCGGATCCATGGCAGAAAACAGAGGCGAAGTTGAAGCCAACTGCTTCTATCTGAACGCCAATGATAACTCTGATCGTGATGATGTTGCCTATTATGCCAATTTGTCTTTATTAGACGCATTGAATGGCACGATCAATCCATTTGCTCCAATGCATAGAACGGGCCCAAACTATGTCCCATACATGTTTGGAGCGACCAATCCGTCCTTTGTTGAGATTCTAATGCCCTACAAAATCACAAACGATTCAGGTGAAACTATATGGTGTAAGTCTCTGGAATATAACCCTGTAACCGGATTATGGCGATATGATGACTGCCAGGGGCTGAAAGCCAATTCGACTTCCGACCGGAATGTTCTTGCCATGTTTGAGAGGATATAACTCAGAAAGCTTGTGCTGAATGACGGACATGTTGAGCCGATTGCAGCCATACACAGGAATCTGGCTGCGAGGTTCTTGCTGCAATTGCAAACGGCGAGTTGAGTGAAGAGCGCTATGCAAGTTATTTGAAACTCAGGCAAGAGTCAGAGTATTATGAGATGTCGTACCTGGAGAAACGGAAAAAGGAGAGGGCATTCGGGCGTTTCATCAAATTGGCAAAAAAGAGTATGAAAAGATGAAAGCCGACAACTTCAGCCTCCCGGCATATTTTTCAAGAATAGGCTTTCAGGGTGCGGCATTGGCGGATTTTGACACACTGAAACGCATGATGCGTTGCCAGCTTTTTTCCGTGCCGTTCGAAAACCTTGATGTTCAGCAGGGGAAAGTCGTCTCGCTTGTCCCCGAAGAGATTTATCGGAAAATCGTCGATCGGCATCGAGGGGGTTACTGCTACGAGGTCAATGGTATCTTTGCCATGGCGCTTGATGTGTTGGGAGTTCCTTGGCAATTTGTCGCGGCCCGCCCGATGACCTATCCTGTCCGTCGGCCCAAGACGCATACAGCGATTGTGGTGACAATAGATGGCGAACAATGGCTCTTTGACCTGGGTTTTGGCAGTTACGGCATACGTGAACCGCTCAACCTGAAATGGATTAACCAGGAAATCCGGCAGGATTATGAGACGTTCAGACTGACCATAAGCCCTGAGCGGGATTACCTTTTGCAGTCATTGACTGATGGCACATGGACAAATCTCTACGAGTTCAATCTCTCCCCACAGGAGTGGGTGGATTTCGAACCGGCGAACTATCTCAATTCGACGCATCCAGACTCTATTTTTGTTCGCACCCTGATGGTAGTCATGCCGAACCCCTCGGGCAAGGATATGCTTGTCGGCGACCGCTTCAAGTCTGTTTCGGAAGGCAGAACAACGGGGTGGACGGTCAGGCACGAAGATATCCCGGAGTTCTTGCAACAGAAGTTTTCGCTCCGGTATCATCATTGAGCCCATAAACAGCGGCACTTTTTTTATTCCCACTCAATAGTGGCCGGTGGCTTTGACGAAATATCATAAGCCACTCTGTTAATCCCTCGCACTTCGTTGATGATGCGGTTTGAGACTCGCGCAAGAAAATCATGCGGTAAAGGGGCCCAGTCGGCAGTCATGCCGTCGGTTGATTCAACTGCCCGCAGAGCCAGCACGTTTTCGTAGGTGCGTTTGTCGCCCATGACACCAACCGACTGGACTGGAAGAAGCACTGCAAATGCCTGCCAGACGTGGCTGTAAAGGCCGCTGGATTTCAGCTCTTCGATATAGATTTCGTCAGCTTCCCGCAACACATCAAGCCTCTCTTTGTTGACTGACCCAAGCACTCTGACGGCAAGGCCGGGACCGGGGAAGGGGTGGCGCATAAGAATATCCTCGGCAATGCCAAGCTCGCGGCCTACGGCACGCACTTCATCCTTGAAGAGCTCTCGCAGTGGTTCAATCAGCTTGAGCTTCATCCGTTTTGGAAGCCCGCCGACATTATGGTGCGACTTGATGGTTTCGGATGGGCCTTTGACGCTCACACTTTCAATGACATCAGGATAGAGCGTGCCCTGTACCAGAAACTTTTCATGAGCCATCTGCTCTTCAAAAACCTGTATAAAGGTTTTGCCGATGATTTTGCGCTTCTTTTCAGGCGAAGCAATATTTTTCAGCCGTCTCAGGAAGAGATCGGAAGCGTCAACCAGTGATACCCTGAGACCGAGTGTCGAGAGGAAGCTCATCACTTTTCCCGCTTCATTTTTTCGCAGGAGGCCATTATCAACAAAGACGCAGTGGAGTTGTTTGCCTATTGCCTTGCCAACCAGAACCGCTGCAACGGTTGAATCAACGCCGCCGCTGATGCCGCAGATCACTGTTTCGTTGCCCGCTTTGCGCCGAATCTCTTCAATCTGGTGGTCGATAAAACTTTTCGACGACCAGTCGGGCGTGATGCCGGCAATATTGAGAAGAAAGTTTGAGAACAGTTGTTTGCCGTACAGGGTATGCTGCACTTCGGGGTGAAACTGCAAGCCATACACTTTCAGCGCGGCTTTGCTGCCGCAGCTTTCAAAAGCGCAGATTTCGGAGTTTTCGCTGCTGGCGGTTGCCCTGAATCCTTCAGGCAGCCGTACCACCTTGTCGCCATGGCTCATCCAGACATCCGAATCGGGGATATCGTGAAACAGCATACTTTCACTCCCTTCCTGACGATCAACGATAATCTTTGAACGCCCAAATTCATGTTTTGACGAACAGGCAACCTCACCCCCAAAATGGTTGGCAATTGCCTGCAACCCATAGCAGATGCCGAGTATCGGAATACCCAGTGAAAAAATACCACGATCGGGAAGAATAGCTGACTCGTCGTAGACGCTGGTCGGGCCTCCCGAGAGAATGATTGCTTTGGGGTTGTGTTCTCTGATACTCTCAGGTGAGGTATTGTAGGGAAGAATTTCAGAATAGATACCCAGTTCGCGTATTCGACGGGCGATCAACTGGGTGTATTGGGATCCGAAATCCAGAACTAATACCGATTGCATAAAAAAGGTCGTTAGGTTAGCTGAGCAAAAATATCAGAACGTTTTTTCCGCTTTTTGTTTTGGCGCAGGAGTGGGGACTTGCGGTTTTGAAGCCACACTTGCGCTTTTTGCCATGCTGCTGTCTCTTTCTGTTGCTGTGCCTGTTCCCGTTGGCGATTGTACCGGATGAGACTGATAGTATTGAAACCCTTTTGGGGTGAAATATTCCATATAGACATCACCCTCGATCAGTTCGGATGGCGTATTGGTCTGAGCGGACATTGGTACAGCAATAACCGTTTCAGGAATATGGAAATACCTGTTTTGAAGTTTCAGTGTCGGATCATTGTAGCATCGTTTCATAAAGCCAGCCCATACGGGAAGGGCGGCCCGGGCACCCTGGCCGTACTCCATTGAGGTAAATTTGATGCGCTCGTCATCAAATCCTGTCCAGACAACTGCGACAAGTTGTGGTGTAAAGCCCGCAAACCAGGCATCTCTCATGCTTTGGGTCGTTCCGGTTTTTCCTGCGGCCTCAACATTAAAGCCATAACGGGCCCGAACTGCTGCGCCCGTTCCTTTATTGATGACATCTTTCAGCATGGATATCATCACATAGTTGCTGGTCGAGTCGATCGCAAAACGATGGTTAGGAGTGTATTCCGATATGAGACGACTGTGTTTATCCTCAACTCTGAGGATTGAGACCGGTTCATTCCAATAGCCATTGTTGGCAAAGGTCGAAAAGGCTCCGGCGAGTTCAAGCGGGGTGACTTCTGAGGTGCCAAGGGCGATAGAGAGGTTTGATGGCATTGGTGACGTGATGCCCATCCTTCTCGCATAACTGATGATGTCTGACGTTTTCAGATTTTCGTAGGCAAGCCTGACGGTTACCTGGTTCAGTGAACGACTTAATGCTGTGCGGAGCGTCGTCATTCCGCCTGAAGAGCCGTCCGAGTTTCTTGGCGACCATATCCCGTTGCCACTATTGAGTTCAAGCGGCTGGTCAAGCACCATGAAGTTGGCTGGCAGTCCACTGTCTATTGCTGCCGTATAGACAAAGGGTTTGAACGTTGAGCCTGGCTGACGTTTTGCCTGCCAGACATGGTCAAACTGGTACTTGTAGTCATCGGGGGCAAACCTGTTGCCGCCTACCCAGGCCTTGATATGGCCGTTTGCCGGGTCAATGGCCACCAGAGCGACCTGTATCCGGGTTTTTTCCTGCAAGAGATTATTCAGCCACACTTTGTCGGCCCTGAGTTTTGCCATGGCCTGTTGATCAGACAAACCGCTCTCTTTCAACTCCTTGAATCGGTCGCTTTCGGTGATCATCTGGTTTTTCAGTGATTCCGTCCACCTCCATGACCGATCGAATGCGGCCTGTAACTCGGCCAGATGTTCTGCAGCAGCTTGCTGGGCATAGTTCTGCATTCGGCTGTCCAGCGTTGTCTGAATGGAGAGGCCGTCACGGTAAAGGTCAACATTACCAAGCATTGAGGAAGGCTTGACCGTTTGTCTGACATATTCAGTAAAATAAGGGGCCAGACCCTGATGGCTTACCGGTGTGTATTTCAGCACCAGCGGGTTTTTTTTGGCGACTTCCGCCTGTTTTGAGGTGATGAAATGTTCTTTTTCCATCAATGACAGAATAAGATTTCTTCTGCCGATAGCACTGGACGGATTTTTGGCAGGATTGTAACCGGTAGGGTTTTTCAGTGTCGCTATCAGTGTTGCACTTTCAGGCAAGGTCAACAGGTATGCCGATTTACCGAAATAGGTATTTGCGGCGGCTTCAATGCCATAAGCTCCTGAACCAAAATAAACGGTATTGAGATAGAGCGCAAGAATCTCGTCTTTCGTATAGGTTTTTTCCAATTCAATGGCGGTAACGAACTCCTTGACTTTCCGGGTGATCGTGCGCTCCTGTGTCAGGTAGAGGTTTTTTGCAAGCTGCTGCGTAATCGTGCTTGCTCCCTGCCAGCGGCTTGGTTTCCTGAATATATTTTCACCCATCGCAATGACAAGCCGTCGCAGATCGACGCCCCAGTGGCGGTAAAAGGCAACATCTTCAGTAGCAATCAAGGCATAGCGGGCAGAACGCGGGATTGACTTGAGTGGTATAAAGGTTCGGTTTTGCAGAAAAAATTTATGCAGGAGGACACCGTCTTCAGAATAAACAAGAGATGCAAGAGCGGGGTTGGGATTTTCAAGCTCCTCAAGGCTTGGGAGGCCCAAAAAAGATTTTGCCGCAAATGCCTTTCCATGAGGCAGCAGCGTTATGACGATGAGTGAGGCAAAGAGGAATAACAGACTTTTGGTAAATATTTTACTCACAATAGGACTTGATCTTAAAGTTTAGATTTCCAGAATTGTTCAGCAAATTCAAAATGTTTTGTAAGCTCACCGGCAAATCGGGGCGTGTCTTCAAGCATCGGTAAATGACCAAGATCCATGAACTTTGCCAGGTGTGTCGGCGCCTCAGATTCGGCCTTTCGTTTTTCATAAAGAGTCAGGGTGCCTTCTGGCGGAATGGTGTTGTCGGCCATCCCGACACAGCACAGCACCGGCGAGGCAATATAGAGAACGTGACGGGTATAGGTTCTCAGCGAATCACGATCAATTGAAAACTTTCCTACGGCGATGGTTGCCTCTTTGTTGGATTGAGTGAAGTCTTCAATAAGGATGTCGTGGTATTCCTGGCTGATCTCTTTTGATGCGGCACGTTTGATAAACATGCTTTTTAAGGGTTCGACCTGAAAAATATTCCGAAAATTAAGTGACACATCAATTAAGCCGCCGAGGAAAAAAAGACCCAGCGAAGTAAAAAGAGTCTCTTCGAAAATACCACAGGCCACAATTGTTGACGAAAGAAGAGCATTGCGGTATCGGAGGCAGAGTTCTGTCGCAACCATTCCGCCCATTGAGTGGCCGACGATATGCAGTTTTCTTGATTTCTGAAGGCCAAGATGTTCAATGAGTT
>CAILXE010000078.1 GCA_903838095.1 uncultured Chlorobiaceae bacterium | reverse complement strand
TCTCCAGGAGAAGGTCCACGTCTTTGATCTGCGAAATCTCAAGCCATAGATCTATGATCTTACGAAGTTTTTCTTCCTGGCAGATCATAATCCCCCCTTAGACCACCGATGAGCATACAGACTACATTATTTGCAGCGGATTATCAAACAGCAGCGCAGGTGATGTTATTTTATAGTTTTTGAAGTTGCACGGTGACGGCATTTACTCTACGATGTTCACATTTTCAGGGGGTGAACTATGAATACTGGACTTTAGAGTTATAGCGCCACCTTTCCACTGTCAAGGCGGGTCTCGTGGCGGTTATTTGATTGTCAAACCATCTTGATTTTACGCGGCCTTCGCCCGGTCCGGTGGATATTCATTTTCAACCGGCCATTTTTGCGGTCCGAATTTACCGGACTTCGGGTTCCACATGGCCCGAATGTTGACATGCCCAAAAAACCGTTGCAGTCCCTGCCTGACTCTGCCTGCTGTGATGGGTTGTTTCTGGCGCCACGGGGCAAACGAAGCCAAGTATGCCACCTTTGCATCATTGAGCAGCGCGAGCAACTGAGGAATAGCATAACTGACTGACAGTATCTGTACCCAACGATGGAGAACCTGCCGTGATTGCTGCCAGGTTTCTTTCCATCCCCAACGATTCTTGAGCTGATTGAACAGATCCTCAATCGACCACCGTCGCCCGTATCCGAGAATAACCCGTGCGCCGGAAAGAGATATATCGGTGGAGAGAATCAAGCTCGTCTGTGTTCGGGTACCATCTTCCTTTTCAAGCTGGCTCCAGACCATCCGTACTGGTCTTCCCTTGAGGAAGCGGGCCAGTACGATAGCAGAGCGATAGTAGACCGTCTGTGTCTTGCCATAGATTGTGAACTGCTGCTTGACTTCCGGCAAGGACGCAACCCAATCGGCACTGACCCTGTCACCGTACTTTCTTGGACGTCCCCGTTTGTGGGTCAGTTCTGGTACATGAAAGAGTGCTGTGTCCTTGCGTACTTGCCCGATCACGGAAAGCCCGCTCTCCATGGCATATGTGATCAAGTTACAGCGCATATACCAGCTATCCATCAGCAGGAACGTCTGTAACCCTTGAAACAATGGAGCAACAACCCGCAGCAAGGTTCGTGCTGCCACCAGCTTTCCAGAGTTACCTCCCTGGCGAGCCAGCCGGGAGAGGATCGGGATACCCAGTGAGCGGAAACCCTTTGAAATGGTCAGCGCCAGCGTTACCCAGCATTGCCCTCTGACAAATGTCGGGCGGTTGGTCTTGTTGCCATGTTGATGATGAATGGCCGAGCCTGGAGCTTTCTTTGACGATCTGAAGACGATGGTGTCATCAATCATCAAAAACCAGCGGCGTCGCGGGAACATCTGCAACGCAAGACGAGCTGTCTGGCACCCCAAGGCAACCCATGACCACTTTCCGAAGTGGAGCCACTTGTAGTAACTGTTCCAGTGCCTAACGGAATTGACAGCCAAATAGGCATCGGTAACAAACCCTGTCTGGGTAAGCATTGCCCCAAAGAGCAGTTCCAGAAAGGTCGGAACCGAACGTTTTGGGAGAGCTTGAGCCAGAAATGTGATAGCATCGAACAGGGCTCTGGGGATATGTCGGTATCCCTTGTAGTCCATAGCGGCCTCCTGAGAGAGAATGTTTTTCTCTCAAGAGGTCGCGCGCTACTCACTTCTAAAATCAATTACGTGAGTAGCGCGCGACCCACGACCTTGACCCCGCTGTCAAGCTATTTTTTCGGGCAAAGCAACGTTTTTCAAAGATCGCTACAGAAGTCTAAAGTCCAGAATTGAAGTTAACGTGTGGGAAAATCTATATGCCGCATAAACAGCGCCTCGAAAAGCGGCGTACCGGAAAGCGGTACCACCTGGAAGCGGCGGGCCAGATTCTCAACCGCAGTTAAACCGTCCCCGCACACAAGCGCCTTTTCTACGCCCGCCAAAGCCCCTTCAGTGGTAAAACGGGTCGTTTGTACCATGCTTTCG
>CAILXE010000077.1 GCA_903838095.1 uncultured Chlorobiaceae bacterium | reverse complement strand
TGCTTCCTTAACATTTGTGTTCATCATGGCAACCAATTTGCTTTCATCTACTCCCAGCAGTTGAGTTATGGCATAGATCTCGCTGTTCTTTGCCTTCGTCTGGTATTCCGTAATGTATTCTTTAAACGGACGGGCCGAATCAATCGCCACATCGCCACGCTGAATGTCATGCAGAAAAATATCGGCATACTTTTGCTGCTCCTGCGTCAGCGAAGCAAACGACCGGTGCAGGTCCGCCAGCGTTTTCTGAATCGCCTCGGCATCGCCCCCTTGCAGAATCTTCAGGAATTTTACAAAGCGCGAATTCATGTAGTCCGCATCAATTTTATCCGTATCGATCTCGGTCAAATAACCGTCTATTTCGAAGGGAACATCGACCTGCCCTCCACCTCCACCGCCCCCCGCTACGAGCTCTTTATAGCGTACGGCCAGGGTCAGGTAGCTCTCTTCCGTAAAACGTAACTCCACCACGGTTTTATCTGATCCGTCTCCAAATTCATACGTGGATTGATTCCATTTGAAGCCCTGAATTTTGGCGGCTTCTAAAACGGTATTGAACGACCGGAAAAGCTTTGCGAATCTGCCGCGCTCGGTCAGGTCATCGGGAAGTTTTTTGAAATCTTCTATTTCTGCGGCATTGAACAGTGCGACGATCTCATCATACACCACATTCATTCTGTTCAGATTGCTTTCCAACCGGTCGGCAAAGAGTCCCATCGGTTTGTCACCCGAATAGAGTTTTACCGCGCCGATGATATACGCTTCCATGGTGTGCGGTTTGCGATAATATCGGATCGTGCCGTAGGGTTTGTCCGGGCCAAACAGCCGATTGGTCCGCGAGAAAGCCTGAATGATATTCTCATATCGCAGTAGCTTATCGAGATAGAGGGTATTCACCCATTTCGAATCAAAGCCAGTCAGCATCTGATCAACCACAATCAGCAGGTCGATCTGTTTTTCGGGAGTGGTTTCAATGCGCAAATACGGTTTTTTATGCGCCAGGCGCGCCGAAATATCCTTTTTAAACTTTGCGTAGGTTGCCAAATCAAATTTCTGGTCATAGCGCCGATTGTAATCTTTGAGAATTTCCACCAAGCCCGCGGTTTTATCTGCAACATTGCCCCCGTTATCAATATTCGGGTCAAACAGCGCCGTGATTTTCAGTGCGGGGCATGCGTGTTTGATCAGGCGGTAATATTCAATCGCCTCCGGGATGCTGCTGGTGGCGAAAATGGCGTGGAACTTACTGTTCTGGCTCAAGGTGATCCAATTCCCGACAATGTCCTCCACCACCTTCTGCTGGTGCTCTTCGCGCTCGTATTGGCTGGTCGGGATATCATCTTCAATCCCCTTGACGTAAGAGCCCGCCGCGTCCACGTGACCGGCCATCTTGACAACGTTCATGTAGTGATTAAACACCGCCTTTTTCGCCGGATCGGCAAACGCCTCGGCTTCGGTGGCCGCTCTGGCCTTTTCCAGCGCCACCGCCTTTCTCAGGTCGCGGTCGCGGTAGGTCATCACTTTATACGGATCAAACCCCAGCACATTTTTATCGCGAATCCCGTCGGCAATGCTGTAGCGATGCAGTTCATTGCCGAAAATATCGGCCGTCGTATTATCATGGCGCTGATTCTCTTCATGAATAGGTGTGCCGCTGAAGCCGAAAAAGATCGC
>CAILXE010000076.1 GCA_903838095.1 uncultured Chlorobiaceae bacterium | reverse complement strand
GCCCGTCCGACCCTGTCGGAAGCCGTCCATGATGCAGCGCTTATGCTTAAAGAACGGGCATCGCTTTTATCGGCAAATTAATAAAAATAGAATGCCACCATTGTGCCTTTTAACCGATAGCGTCGATAATCGGTCATAGTTTTATCGTATTTGTTATTTCAATTTTTCGATTTTCGTAGGATGGGTAGAGGCGCTAGCCGAAACCCATCAAACCCATGCCAAATCGCCAATATATCCAAACAAAACTCTCTTTAAACCATTCCGGTCATCATCAAGTTCGGTTATTTTTGTTGAGGACATCATTTGATCCATGAGCTGACTTGAAAATATAGAGCCAACCATCATTGAAAATGGAATAAGCATAACGCCATTTAACATGTCATTACCCTCGGTTCGCTAATTTTTATAACAATATGATTATTAACGATTATTTTTGGCTTGTTTACTAAAAAACAACACATCACTCCATTGTAACCAAATGAATCTATTGAACTTTAAAAAAAATGAGCGAACCGAGGGTGACAATAAGAAGATTACATGGAACTGACTACCACTATTGACTATCAGAATTTGCTTGAGCAAATTTCTCAAACCTACACTCAAGGTCGCATTCTGGCGATTCAGGCCGTCAACGCCCATATCACGGAAACCTATTGGCAGGTGGGAAGGCACATTATCGAATTTGAGCAAAATGGCAAGATCAGGGCTGATTATGGTAAAGCACTGATTGCCGGTCTGGCCAAAGATCTGGGCTTACTCCACGGTAAGGGTTTCAGTCGCAGCAATCTGATCTATATGCGGTTACTCTACCTGCGCTACCCAATAAGTCAGAAGCCTTCTCACCAATTGAGTTGGTCACATTATGTCGAGCTGCTCAAATTGGATGACGAGTTGGAGCGCAGTTTTTACGAGAAGCAGGCCATTGCCGAACGCTGGTCGGTGCCGGAACTTAAACGCCAAAAATCTACCGCGCTTTTTTTGCGCCTTGCTTACAGGCAAAGACAAGACCGGTATCCAGCAACTCGCTGCTCAGGGGCAGATTGTCGAACAGCCGGCTGACCTGCTGCGCGAGCCGTATGTGTTTGAGTTTCTGAAAATTTCCGAACCGTACAAAGTTTCGGAAACCCACCTTGAAACGGTGCTGTGCAATCACCTGCAACAATTTCTGCTGGAATTGGGCAAGGGCTTCACCTTTGTTGGCCGCCAATATCGTGTAACGATCAACAACACCCACTACAAAGTTGATCTGGTTTTTTATCACCGCATTCTGCGCTGCTTCGTGTTGATAGACCTCAAGATTAATGAGGTACAGCACCACGACATCGGCCAGATGAATATGTATATGGGCTACTTTGCCAACGAGGAAAACGTCGAAGGCGACAATCCACCCATCGGCATTATTCTCACCAAAAACAAGGATGAATTGCTGGTGGAATATGCAACCTATCAGATGAACAGCCAACTTTTTGTGCAGAAATATCAGCTTTATCTGCCCGACCGCGAACAGTTGCGACATGAGATGGAGCTGAGTTTGCGTGAGGTGGAAAATGAGTAACTTGCAAGCGGGGTATAAGCAGACTGAGGTTGGGGTGATTCCTGAGGATTGGGAGGTTAAGTCGATTGGTACAATAGCAACCATAGCGACTGGTAATACTCCACCAACCCACGACACTGCAAACTACGGTGACGTGTTTCTTTTTGTTAGCCCTACGGACTTGGGTTATACAAAATTTATCTCACAAACAGAGAAGATGCTTTCAAAGAAGGGCTTCGCTATTTCTCGGCACTTCCCGAAAAGATCAATTCTGTTTGTTTGTATTGGCTCGACCATCGGGAAATGTGGAATTGCAGCGGAGGAATTGACATCGAATCAACAGATCAACGCAATTTTCCCGTCGTCAGCATTCTCAACAGACTACATTTATTACGCGGTATCTGCTGCCGCCTCCAAGATCAAGGCGCTGGCTGGAGAACAGGCCGTGCCAATCGTCAATAAGACACAATTCTCAGAAACAGTTATTCCCCTCCCACCCACCAAAGCCGAACAAGAAGCCATTGCCGAGGCGTTGAGCGATACGGATGCTCTCATCGAATCCCTAGCCCAACTCATCACTAAAAAACGCCACATCAAACAAGGTGCCATGCAGGAATTGCTCACCGGCAAAAAGCGGCTTTCTGGATTCAGTGGAGAATGGGAGCTTAAACTGTTGGGAGATATTGCGGAAGTTAGAGACGGGACTCATCAGACGCCAAAATATGTTGAAAGCGGTGTCCCGTTTTTCAGTGTTGAAAATGTAACGAGCGGAGACTTCGCTAACACTAAATTCATTTCGGAGGCAGAGCATCGTTTCCTTACCAAGTCATTCAAGATTGAAAAAGGCGATATTTTGATGACGAGAATTGGATCGATAGGGGACTGTAAGTTGATCGATTGGGATGTCGATGCGAGCTTCTACGTTAGCTTAGCTTTGCTAAAAATACGGAAGGGCTATTCACCAAGTTTCATGTGCCACTATACTAATTCAGCACTTTTTCAAAAAGAAATAGAGCTAAATTCATTGCAATCGGCGATCCCGAGAAAAATAAACCTAGGGCCAATATCAAATATAAAAGTAGAAATACCCCGCGACTTAAGTGAACAAATCGCCATCTCCTCCATTCTTTCCGATATGGATGCCGAAATCGCCGCTCTTGAAGCCAAGCTCACTAAAATCCGAGCCCTCAAACAGGGCATGATGCATAACCTGCTCACTGGTAGAATACGACTGTTATGATTCAACTTGGCTACGACGCGGCGCGTCTCTACTGCATTCCCACGCAGCGCGTGGGAACGAGAG
>CAILXE010000075.1 GCA_903838095.1 uncultured Chlorobiaceae bacterium | reverse complement strand
ATAAGCTTTTTGCGATTATTCTCAAGGATATGGTCGAAGAAAAGCACAAAACCGGTGAAGTTGCAAAAACATTTGCCCTTACCGATGTCATCGACAAAATCTGCCAGAAACATCACCTTATCATGCATGAGCTGCAAATCGGATTCAAGCATCTCAGCAAGCTCATGACCACCAATGACATTCTTATCGGAGGTGAAGAGTCCGGTGGTATTGGCATTCCCGCATTTCTGCCGGAACGAGATGGTGTCTATACTGGTCTCCTGATACTGGAAATGATGACACGCAGAGAAAAAACTCTGTCAGAACTTGTTCAGGAATTATATGATGAGTATGGTTTTTTCTGTTACAACCGCCTCGATTTGCGTGTCAGCGAAACAAAAAAACAGGCGATTATTGAGCGTGCCGCAACAGGCGAACTTCCAAACATTGCAGGATACAAGGTACTGAAATTCAGCAATCTGGATGGATACAAGTATCATTTTGAAGGGGGATGGATGCTGATCAGACCATCAGGCACCGAACCGGTGCTGCGCGTCTATTGTGAAGCTGACTCACAGGAAAAGGTTGACAAGGTTCTTGCTTTTGCGGCCAAACTTGCTTGATTCTCAACAAAAAGAGAAGAAAATACAACCCGGAATGGCATCAAAAGAAAAGCTGTTCAGGAGCATTGTGGCAGAACACCAGGAGATGGTGGTCAATACCTGTTACCGATTTGTCTTTAACCGTGAAGATGCTGAGGATCTGGCGCAGGATGTTTTTGTCGAGGTCTTTCGATCTCTTGAACAGTTTCGTGAAGAGTCAAAACTTTCAACCTGGATATACCGAATTGCTGTCACGAAATCGCTTGACCACCTGCGCCATCTGAACAGAAAAAAACGGTTCAGTTCACTGAAAAGAATGATCGGCATGAGTGATCCGGCAGATGATATTGCCGCCCCCTCCAACAATAATCCACCTGAGGCATTAGCCCAAAACGAACGGGCCAGAATTTTGCAGGATGCTCTGAATACGCTCCCTGAAAGCCAGAAAACCGCATTTTTGCTCAGCAAGCAGGAGGGATACAGTAATCAGGAGATTGCCGATATCCTCCAGACATCAGTTTCAGGAGTTGAATCTCTCGTGCACAGAGCTAAAAAAAACCTTCATGAAAAGCTCTATCGTTATTACTCGGAACATTAATTTTGGAATGAACACAAGTTTTTGATAAAACTGTCGTCACATATCATGAAACCGGAGAAAATGATGAAACAGCATGATGACAACATAGAAGCAGAAGTCCGCAAAACGATGGATTTGCTTGATGAATTAGAGCCTCTTGAGGTTCATCATCAATTCAGAGTGCGATTGATGCAGAGAATCGAGAATGAAATCGGTCAGGAAAAAAATATAAAATATTCTGGTTTTCGCATTGATTACAGACTTGCTTTTATGGTCTTGCTTCTTGCTGTTAATCTCGGCTCCACAATGCTGTCAGTTCGGCAGGGTGATGAAACAATCACAACGATCAGCGAAGTGCCTGTTAACCAGAGTGAGGACTACTCGAATCAGGAGTTTGCGTACTATGATCAGACTACTTCGTATGAAAACCAGACACCCTGATCGAAAACGCTTTTTTAACAAACACTTCGCAAGCACACGTAATTAAAACAAGGGATTTCCGATGAAAAAAACATTGATGATTTTGACGGCTGCAATGCTTCTTGGTGTTAGCTCTGCTTCTGCAGATCCGAATTTCCAGCGGGGTATGGGTTGTCCACTGCCAGGCAACATCCCGGAATGCAGAATGGATATGATGCAGAACAATCTCGGCTTGAACGACAGGCAATGTGAGCAGATGGAGGATCTCCAGGCAAAACATTTTCGCCTTGTTTCTGCAGAACGCAGAAAGCTCATGACGTTCGAGCGCGAGTTACGGGATGAATCAATGAAAGTGGCCCCTGATACCAAAAAAATTGACTTGCTTTCAGAAAAAATCGGCAAGCAGTATACCGTGCTTGCTCGACTGAGGAGCACTCATTTAACTGAAATGAACTCGATATTAACCCCGGCACAGCGAGACTCTTCCATGAAAGCCATGAAGGATCCCATGCCCGTGCATGGTGGTTGTCGAATGATGATGGGGCAATAACAAATCAGGCTTGTGCCGTTAAAGAGCAGGCCGGTCCGAGGTGACGACCTGCTTTCATATATACCCTGACAACAAAAGTGAGTCGTCAAATGAACTTTATTACTTCGAAACGGTTTGTTTCAGTAGCGCTTGCGCTTCTTGTCGTGTGCAATATAACACTGCTTGGTATCGTTTGGTGGCAGCACACCCATAAGCTGACACCATTCTTTCCGCAAAGGCATCACAATGGACAACAAAACCCTTTTATTGAACCTCTGGGCCTTACAGAGGCACAAAACCTCACCTTCCGTAAACTGCGACAGGAACATTTTGTTAAAGTAAGGCCTGAAATGGAGGCAATTTCCCTGCTCAAAACGCAACTGGTTGAAGAATCGTTGAAAGATAAACCAGATATGAAAACCATTGGGGCACTCGCTGCGAACATCGGTTCCCATCAGGCAACGATAGAACGTGAACTTGCCCTGCATTTTCATGAGCTTGCTGAAGTATGCGCTCCAGAACAACGGGATTCGCTGAAAAAAGTGCTTGAGCGTCTTGCCACCCACAAACATTTCGGAAGCATGGATCGATCAATCGGACCTCGGCGTTGACAAGGACGCTATGGATTTCCCGTCATTTTCGACTGATTTTATTGGCGACTTTAACGACGACAATCTGAACCTCCTGACGAAAAAAGAAGACCGAAATGGCAAGGTAAAGTACCAGGTAGCCCGCTTTCGAAAAAATGACCATGAAGGGCTGCTGAAAAAGCTGAGCTGTATTGGCCTGCAACATCGCCAGCGCGATTCCCACAACAAGCAGAAAAGATAGTTTTTCCCAATCATAACGGATCGGAAAAACCTTCAGTGAGTACCAGGCCATAACAAAACACATGACTGCCGTACCGGCTACGATAGCATAAGCGGCGCCATCCATACCACTCAAGGGAATCAGCCACCAGCAGAAAAAAGCAGTTACTGCCGCTCCGGCAAAGGTAACAACCGGCAGATATCGGGTATTGCCGGTAATAAGCAGGCCTGCAGATAAATTGGTAGAGATCATATCAAACACATAACTCAAAAAAATCCAGGGGAGAATTGAAAGACCAATCCAGTAAGGGGGCGGAAGCAGGTAAAATCTCCCGGCATAGTGATAACGAACAAGGTCTGGCACAAAAAACGTCGCAGCAAGCGCCAGAAACATGGTAAACAGGGTTGAAATGCTGAGTACATGCTGAAAAAGGCGTTTTGCCTCCGCATCTTTGGAGTGCTGGAGAAAAAATGGTTGCCATGCAAAACGAAATACCTGAATAAAGAGCTGCAGAACAACCCCGAAAGCAGCGATTCTTCCATAAATACCTACAATGTCAGAAGCCTGATAGCTGTGGCCATAAAGACGCTCAATTTCTGTTGGTGGAATACGAATCAAGATATTCCGATCAATCAGGTGAATAAGCAGACCGGCAATTCCGGTCGGGACATAGGGCAAACCGATACGAAGCATAGCACGCAACTGATCGGCTGAAAAAAAAATTCTGAACTGACGAAACACAGGAATAACCAGCAGAAGACTGACTAAGGAACCAAATGCCTCAGCAATAAAAACACCTGACAAACCGGCATGGAATGGGACAATCAGAATAATGGCACTTGCAACAACAGCAATCACGCCAACCACCCTGGCAAAAGCAAACTGAAGTGCTTTCCTTTTGAGCCGCAGCTCTGCGAATGGAATAACAAGAAGCGTATCAAGCCACAAGATGAGTGCAGCATAGCGGACAAAAATAAAATCTCCGACTGAAAGCCCTATAAGTTGAGCAATGACCGGGGCAAAAAGGATAATGACAAGCGCAAAAAGCGTTGATGTCAAAAAAAGAGTTATAAAAGCGGTTGAAAAAAGCTGCGTTTCATCTCGGTCGCGATGCGCAGTATCTGAAACGACCTTGAGATAGGAGGTCTCAAGTCCATAAGAAAACAAAACATTTGCTATAGCAATATTAGCGTAAATAATGGTTTGCACACCATTATCAAATGTTGTCAGCTTGTTGGCATAGAGAGGAACAAGCAGATAATTGAGACTACGGGCCAAGATGGTACTTGAACCATAGATGACGGTATCTTTGAAAAGAAGCTTCAGCTTTGAGAGCATGCAAAAAAAAATCAGAAGAACTTAAACCTTACCATTGTTAGCCCCGGAGGCTTGCTCTTTCTGAGCATTTGCCCGCCGCTGCCGTATCTCCTCCTCATCAATCTGAAATCTGCCATCCTTTTGAATAACCGGAATTCTTGAGATCACATCACTCAGATGGCGTTGCGCCTCCTGCTGTTTCTGCTTGAGTTGTTCAAGCTCTTCAGGGTTAAGACCAACAGGATTATCTTTATCTATAAGTGAATCCTTGAATGACTCTATGACAAGGTTCTGCTCTTTTTTCATATAACCCACAAACTTGCTGAAGAGAAAAACAAACAGAAAAAAAAACAAAAAAGAAAAGCCAAGAAGAAAAACCCAACTCATAAGTATCTATGGTTATGATTAGCAAAGAAAATGGTATTTCCTCAATTTAGCCGATATTAAAGTTTATCAAAATAGTAACAAACCATCTTTTCATCATTGAAGCATCTATTCTGCCAGTAAATTATGAGCGAACTACCCCAAAGCAGGCATATTACCTTATCCGGAAAAAACATTCTTGAACAGGAAGCTGAGGCAATTCTTCAAATGGCGGATCGACTTGATGACCGTTTTGCAGATGCCATAGAACTTTTGTCTTTGTGCAAAGGGAAAATAATTATCTCCGGCATGGGGAAATCAGGTATTATTGGCCAGAAGATAGCTGCCACCATGGCATCCACAGGATCAACAGCCCTGTTCCTTCACCCGGCTGATGCCGCTCATGGAGACCTTGGTATTGTCGGTCATGAAGACATTGTACTCTGTCTCTCAAAAAGCGGCACAACTGAAGAACTTAATTTTATTATTCCCGCGCTCCGCCAGATTGGAGCAAAGATCATTGCCCTGACTGGCAATAAACGTTCCTTCCTTGCCCAAAATGCCGACATCACGCTTGACACAGGGGTTGACAAAGAGGCATGCCCGTACGATCTGGCGCCAACGACCTCAACGACAGCTATGCTTGCCATGGGAGATGCTTTGGCCATATCCTTGATGCAACAGAAAAACTTCACCCAGCGAGATTTTGCAATGACCCATCCAAAAGGGTCTCTCGGGAGACGTCTGACTGTCAAAGTTGCTGATATCATGGTTAAAGACAATGCCGTTCCGCTCGTTGCCGAGCTGGCTTCTGTCACCGATCTGATCCTTGAAATGACCTCTAAACGATATGGCGTCAGTGCCGTGATTGACCAGGAAGGGAAATTATGCGGTATTTTTACGGATGGCGACCTTCGTCGGCTTGTTCAAAGTGGCAGGGAGTTCATGAATTTAACCGCAGGAACTGTCATGACAGCACATCCAAAAACCGTCATGCCTGATACCATGGCCAAGGATTGCCTTGATATTCTTGAAACCTATCGCATCACCCAGTTGCTCGTCTGCGACACAGAAAACCATCCTGTGGGCATGGTACATATTCATGATTTGATTACGCTGGGACTTTAAGAAACGTGATCAATGAATATAGGGGACTTAAATCAGAAAGTCCCCTATACTGACAACCGTTTTTCTACTTATCTGCCCAAAGCTTTGATCATGGCTTCGCCAATGTCTGCCGGACTGTCAACGACATGAATACCAGCCTCTTCCATTGCTCTTATCTTGTCTTCAGCCGTTCCTTTTCCTCCAGAAACAATTGCGCCGGCATGGCCCATTCTGCGGCCTGGAGGAGCGGTACGACCAGCAATAAATCCGATAACCGGCTTTTTGAAATATTTCTGGATATATGCAGCAGCCTCTTCTTCCGCACTGCCACCTATTTCACCAATCATGACAAGTCCTTCTGTCTCATCATCTGCGGCAAAAAGCTTGACAGCATCAATAAACTGTGTGCCGATAATCGGATCTCCACCAATACCAATACAGGTTGACTGACCAAGACCCACCTGGGTTAACTGGTGCACCGCTTCATAGGTAAGGGTTCCACTGCGGGAAACAACGCCAATCGTCCCCTTTTTGTGGATAAAACCTGGCATGATGCCAACTTTTGCTTCTCCAGGAGTAATAACACCCGGACAATTCGGGCCTATCAGCACTGCGCCCTTTTGTTTGACAAAGGCAAAAGCTTTCATCATATCGTTAACCGGAATACCTTCAGTAATACAGATAATGACTTTCAGCCCTGCATCAGCAGCCTCCATAATAGCATCAGCAGCAAAAGGAGCAGGCACAAAGATAACCGTTACATTAGCTTCTGCCTTGTCAATAGCTTCACGAACCGTGTTAAACACAGGCACTGGGCGGCAAAACTTGTCTTTTTCATTGCCATGATAAAGAATATCACCTTTTCCGGGAGTAACTCCGGCAACCACATTGGTTCCATATTCAAGAATCTGGGAAGTATGAAAGGTACCTTCCGCACCGGTTATCCCCTGCACAAGCAGGCGGGTATCCTTGTTGACTAATACACTCATAGTACAGATTTATTAAGTTTAATGGTTAAAAGACCCCACCGGAAATCATTGGAAGCGCTGCACAAGTTTCGCAATACCCAGCAGTTTTCCCTCTTCAAAAAAATTACAGACAAGATGCATGCCGACCGGAAGGCTCAGACTGTCAAATCCGAGTGGAACGCTGACCGCTGGCATACCGACAATGCTGGCCGGAACCGTAAACACATCAGCAAGATACATTTCAAGAGGATCGCCGGTTTTGTCGCCAATGCCAAAAGGAGGAAACGGAGATGTTGGACCAGCAATAACGTCAACCTTTTCAAGCGCTTCCCTGTATCGATCCTGAAACACTCGTCGAACCTGCTGTGCCTTTTTATAATACGTATCATAATACCCGGCTGAGAGCACATAGGTACCAAGCATGATCCTGCGCTTGACCTCCCGACCAAACCCTTCTGTTCTCGAACTTACATACATCGCGGCAAGATCGGTCGCATCCTTGGAACGATATCCATACCGTGCGCCATCAAAACGGGCCAGATTGGCGGACGCTTCAGCAGTAACAAGAACATAGTATGCCGCTATAGCGTATGCACTATCCGGAAGCGTAATATCGACAAGTTCGGCGCCCTGATCGCGAAGTTCTGCGAGCTTTCCTTTCACCATCCGGGAAACATCCTGATTAAGACTCTCGGGAAAGAACTCTTTTGGAACACCAATCTTTAATCCTTCAACAGAAACCGAGGCCATTTCCGATGAGTAATCAGGAACAACATGAGAAGAGGAGGTTGCGTCACGACCATCCTTGCCAGCCATAACCCCAAGAACCAGTGCCGCGTCGTCACAATTGCGGGCCAGCACTCCTATCTGATCGAAGGAAGAGGCAAAGGCAACAAGCCCGTAGCGTGAAATGCGGCCGTATGTGGGTTTCATGCCAACGATATCGCAAAAACCTGCGGGCTGACGGACAGAGCCTCCGGTATCCGAACCAAGAGCCACCATGGCCAGTCCATTGGCAACTGCGGCGGCTGAGCCTCCAGAACTACCCCCCGGAACTCTTGTTTTATCAAAAGGATTCGGAACATTGCCAAATGATGAGTTTTCATTTGAGCTTCCCATGGCAAACTCATCCATGTTGGTCTTGCCAAGAAAAACAGCATCTTCTTGTTCAAGCCTCTGAACCGAAGTTGCGTCATAAACGCTTTCGTAATGCTCAAGAATCTTCGACGCACAGGTCAGGTTGCTTCCTTTTATAGCGATATTGTCTTTGATAGCCAATGGCATACCAAACAGTTTGCCGGGACGCCCTCCGTCTCTTAATTTTTTGTCGAGACT
>CAILXE010000074.1 GCA_903838095.1 uncultured Chlorobiaceae bacterium | reverse complement strand
GTGACTAAGCACTTGCTTCATTGCTTCTGAATGCAAAATAATAAAAGCGAAAAGCGCAGTTCCAACTGCGCTTTTCGCTTTTATACTCAATAATAACTGAAGGAAATGCCGGCTTTATCGCTGCGAACATCCAGCGCTGCCCGGATCATCGTCAGCAATTAAGCTGCCAAATGGTGAAATTGAGAAACGAAGCAAAACTGACCCACAGAATATAGGGTATAAGGAGATATCCTGCGATCGGCACAACGGCTCTGAATTTCACGATAGTCAGAACAATTGCACACCAGAGCAGCACGATCACCCCCAAAGCCAGCAAAGGAGAGTGAAGCCCGAAAAATGCTGCTGACCATCCAAGATTCAGCAGAAGCTGCACGCCAAACACAACAAGCGCTCCCGTCGTCTCCTTTTGGGTGCCCCGTTGCTCAACGACCAGAGCAAGTGCAATACCCATAAGAAGAAACAACAAGGTCCATGCTGGCGGGAAAAGCCAGTCCGGCGGATTCCATGAAGGTTTTTGCAGCACTGAATAGTACCACTCGGAACCAGGCACAGGAGTAAAGGTGCTCCCGGCATAGGCAAAAACGAAACACAAACCGATACAGAGCGCAAGCCTTGGTATATTAAGTTTCATAGTACATTAAATAAAATTATCAAACTACGTATCACTATACAAAAGAAACAGATACCTTTGGTTGTTAATTCCCGTGGCACAGAAAAAAAATGTGAATGAGGTAATTTGCTCAAACAGGGCAAAGCAAATGTCCCTGATCCTCCGGTACCACCCGGTTTTCCGTCAAAAGAAATATTATATTGGATTACAAGATAATTTCAACTCTACTGTTTCATGGAAAAAATAAGCAATGAGCTGCACACGGCAATCAGGGCAGCTCGTGCCGCAGGAAGAATCGCCGCCGAAAAATTTGGAACACTCTTACATCCTGAAATCCAGTCAAAAAATTATAAGGATTTTGTCACTGACGTTGATAAAGCCTGTGAGGCGGCAATCAGCTCAATTATTATCGACAGCTTTCCGCAGGACAGTATGCTCTGCGAAGAGGGAACCGTCATGGCCGGTTCGTCAGGCAGAACCTGGATTGTTGATCCCCTGGATGGCACACTGAACTTCATTCACTCTTTCCCGGTTTTTTCGATAAGCATCGCTCTTCGTGACAATCATCATGAGCTGCTCACAGGAGTTGTCTATCAGCCAGTGCTGGACGAGCTTTTTTCTGCTGAACGCGGAAAGGGCGCATTCCTGAACGGTAAAAAAATTACCATATCCAGCAGAACAGACCGGGAGAGCTTTCTCATGGCAACCGGACTTCCATTCAGTGAATACCACTATCTCGATTCCACCCTCGGTATGTTGAGGGATGTTATTCACGACTCGGCCGGAATAAGACGCGCAGGATCTGCGGCCATTGACCTTGCCTATACCGCTTGCGGACGCTTTGACGGCTTCTGGGAATACAAACTCTGTCCATGGGATTTTGCTGCCGGTGTTCTGCTGGTGCGGGAAGCCGGAGGAACGGTAACCAACTTCAGCGGAGATCCGGATGTCTTCAGCGGGCAAAGTATTATTGCGGGGAGCGGCATGACCCATAAACTTCTCCTTGAAAAAGCTAAGCAACACTTTACTTGATAAATGTCATCCCGCGACGGTGTGGAGAGCATACCTGATTTGAACAGAAAATGTTCTTTAGTATCTTGGCAGTTCATAAGTTTTCATCCTTACAATCTGAGTTCATTTCCTGAGCCTCAACCCCGTTCAGGAGCAACGATTATACCATGCTCATTCAGCAACGCACCATTCAGAAAGAAGTTTCTCTTTGCGGTACCGGGTTGCATACCGGCGAAAAATGCATGATCACCTTCAAGCCGGCGCCAGTAAATTATGGCTACCGTTTTATTCGAACTGATATTGAAAACAGTCCGGAAATACCCGCTCTCATTGAAAATGTGATTGATGTTTTGCGAGGCACAACGATTGGACTCAACGATGTAAAGGTTCATACCACCGAACACGTTCTTGGTGCGTTATACGGCCTCCAGATCGATAACTGCCGTATTGAAATGAGCGGGCCTGAACCTCCGGTCATGGACGGCAGCTCACTTCCTTTTGCCGAAGCGCTTCTGGAAGCTGGCTTCAAGGATCAGGACGAGCCAAAAAATTATCTTGTCCTTGATGAAACCATTGAATACCATGACTCCAATAACAGCGTCGATATCGTTGCGCTGCCACTTGACAGCTTCAGAATCACGGTCATGGTTGATTACAAAAACCCTGCGCTCGGTTCGCAGCACTCCGGGCTGTTTGATCTGGACAAGGAATTTGTCAAAGAATTCGCCCCGTGCAGAACCTTCTGTTTTCTGAGTGAAGTCGAAACGCTTGCTAACCAGGGAATTATCAAGGGTGGCGATATTGACAACGCTATTATCATCATTGATAAAAGCATGAAGCAAGAAGAGCTTTCCGAGCTTGGAAAAAAACTTGGCATCAACAGCGATAATCTTCTCCCTGGTGAGAACGGTATTGTCAACAACCGTGAACTTCGCTTCAAAAATGAACCCGCCCGGCATAAACTTCTTGACCTGCTTGGTGATATCGCTCTTTTGGGTATGCCGTTAAAAGCGCAGGTGCTTGCAGCTCGACCCGGTCATGCCTCAAATGTTGAATTTGTCAAACAACTCAAAAAATATGCTGACCGCAACAAACTGGCCAGGCAGTATCAGCACGAGAAAAAAGCAGGAGTTATCTTTGACATCAACGCTATCCAGAAAATACTCCCTCACCGCTACCCCTTCCTCCTGATTGACAAGATTGTTGAGTTCAAGCTTGACGAGAAAATTGTGTCGATCAAAAACGTCACCATGAACGAACCGTTTTTTCAGGGTCATTTTCCGGGAAATCCGATCATGCCCGGTGTCCTGATCCTTGAAGCGATGGCCCAGACTGGTGGAATCATGATGCTCAACGGCAACGATAATATCAAGGAGAGCGTCGTCTATTTCATGGGTATCGACAAAGCACGTTTCCGTAAACCAGTTCTGCCTGGCGACACGCTTGTCATTGAAGCAACCATGACAAACAAGCGGAGAAATGTCTGCCAGTTTGACGCCAAAGCATACGTTCGGGGTGAACTTGTCTGTGAAGCATCCCTTATGGCTACGGTGATGCCCAAAAACAAGTAATACCCAAAGTCAAGGTGCCCTCTGCTTGTATCATCAGGGGGCGCCAAAAACGACTTCCCACATTTTATCAACAAGTTATCAACATTCCGCAATAAACAGGGAAAAGCCTGTTAACGGGGTTAAGTCTATAAAAAGAATTATTTTAGCCAAAAGAGGCTTCCCTTTCTGTCAGTTGCCTTAAAAGTTGTCAATATCCACAGGCCATAAATTCTTTACTTACAAGCAGCTAACCCAGGCAGTGCCATCCCGTGGAATGTGACGCCATAAAAAATCAAGGACATACCGGATAACCCTCAGGCATTATAGCCCAATCCTTTATGAATTCTGTAGAACCTCATGCAGTAGAGGAAAAAGGAGTAGAGCAGCATAACGGTAGAGAGATATAAAAAGAACTCCTTCACATGGTAAAGCCTGAAAACGGGATGGGGCCAGACCATGGCAATAAACATCATTGAGACAAAGCCAACCGCCCATTTTCCGGGCCAGAGAGACGTGGTCACAACAGAATGTCGGAATTTAACATACCCCGCACCGATAAAAATAAGGACATCACGACAAACTGCAAAAACGACAAACCATAGGGGAAGCTGGCCTATCCAGAGGAAATAGAGCGCCACACTGGCAAGGCAAAGTTT
>CAILXE010000073.1 GCA_903838095.1 uncultured Chlorobiaceae bacterium | reverse complement strand
TTTTGCCATAACTTGTCTCCGTGTCGGTTATCTGTTATTGTTTGTAATAATTAAAACTGATACAGCCATTGCCAGCTTATTCCGAATCCTTGCTTGTTCTTTTCTCCTGCAAAGCCTCCGCAATACTCCGGGGAACTTCGCGATAACAGTCAAACTCCATCGAATAATTAGCCCGTCCCTGACTCATCGAACGTAAGTCGGTAGAGTAACCGAACATCGCTGAAAGCGGAACCTTGGCATTGACAAACTGGGCACCAGCCCTCTGCCCCATACCCTCTATATGGCCGCGACGACTGGACAGATCACCCATAACATCTCCGAGATACTCCTCGGGGGTAACGACCTCAACCTTCATGATCGGCTCGAGCAGAACAGGATTGGCCTTTTTGGCAGCACCCTTGAAACCTATTGAACCCGCTATCTTGAACGCCATCTCCGAAGAGTCAACCTCATGATACTTGCCATCCAGAAGGGTAACCTTTATATCCTGCATCGGGTAACCTGCAACAACTCCGCTTTTCATCGCCTGCTGCACACCTGCATTAACTGCCGGAATATACTCTCTCGGGATAACCCCGCCCTTCACTGCATCGACAAACTCGTATCCTTTTCCCTCTTCAAGCGGCTCAACGCGAAGAACGACCAGACCGAACTGACCTTTACCACCTGACTGACGAACAAATTTTCCTTCAAACTCCACAGACTCTCTGATCGTTTCACGGTATGCGACCTGCGGCTTGCCGACATTAGCCTCAACCTTAAATTCACGTTTCAGACGGTCAACAAGAATTTCGAGATGCAACTCCCCCATTCCGGCAATCAGCGTCTGACCAGTTTCATCATCAGTTTTCACCTTAAAGGTAGGATCCTCTTCAGCCAACTTTGCCAATGACATCCCAAGCCTGTCAGAATCGCTCTTTGTTTTCGGCTCAATCGCAATTTCAATCACCGGTTCAGGAAAAATCATCTTCTCAAGAACAACCGGACTATTTTCATCGCAGAGAGTATCACCAGTTCGGACATCTTTTAAACCGACCGCAGCAGCAATATCACCACAATAGACAGAGTCAATATCTTCCCTCTTGTTTGAGTGCATCTGAAGAACCCTGCCAATACGCTCTTTTTTCCCCGTCATGGTATTGAGCACATAGCTGCCAGCCTTGAGTACACCGGAATAAACTCTGAAAAAAGTAAGTTTTCCGACAAACGGATCGGTTGCAATCTTGAATGCAAGCGCGGCAAACGGCTCTTCATCTTTTGGTTCACGACTTACCGGCTCTTCAGTACGTGGATGATGACCTTCAACGGCGCCAACATCAACTGGAGAAGCGAGATACTCCACGACGGCGTCAAGCATAAACTGGACACCCTTGTTCTTGAAAGAAGAACCACAGAGCACCGGAATAATGGTAACCTTCAGCGTCGCCTGGCGTAAAACATTTCTTACCTCCTGTTCTGTGATATCCTCACCATTCAGATATTTTTCAAGCAACGTATCATCATGCTCGGAAACTGCTTCAAGCATATTGATTCGCCAAGTCCTCGCCTCATTCTGAAGATCATGAGGAATCTCAACTTCATCATAGGTGCTACCATCTTCTTTATTATAGATGATACCCTTCATCCTGATAAGATCAACAAACCCTGCAAAAATTTCGCCTTCCCCAATCGGTATCTGAAGAGGCACCGGATTAGCACCAAGTCTTTCCCTGATAGCCTTTACCGTCTCAAAGAAGTTCGCGCCTGTCCTGTCCATCTTATTGATATAGGCAATCCTCGGCACACCGTATTTATTCGCCTGGCGCCATACCGTCTCGGACTGGGGCTCTACACCACCGACCGCACAAAACAATGCGACGGCTCCGTCAAGCACACGCAGAGAGCGCTCAACCTCAACAGTAAAATCAACATGCCCGGGCGTATCGATAATATTTATCCTGTGATTAACACCCACATAATTTCCAAACTTTGGAACCCAGAAACAGGTTGTCGCCGCAGAGGTAATGGTAATACCCCGCTCTTTCTCCTGATCCATCCAGTCCATCGTGGCCCCACCATCATGCACCTCACCCATCCGGTGCAAACGACCAGTGTAATAGAGAATTCTCTCTGTCGTCGTCGTTTTCCCGGCATCAATGTGAGCCATGATGCCAATATTGCGTACTTTATCTAAATCAACCAGCCTTGCCATAACAAATTTTTAGACCTTTTATCCTCTCTTTTCCAACTCTCAGAACCTGAAATGCGCAAATGCCTTGTTCGCATCGGCCATACGATGTACTTCATCGCGTTTTTTCACCGACGCACCCTGCTCATTGGCCGCATCCATCAACTCGGCAGCAAGCTTTTCTGCCATGGATTTGCCGCCACGTCTCGCAGCATACATCTTGAGCCACCGAAAAGCAAGAGCCCCACGCCTTGACGCCTTGACCTCCATAGGAATCTGATACGTAGCGCCTCCAACTCTCTTGCTGCGAACCTCAACAACCGGCGCAATATGCGACATAGCCTTGCGGTAAACCTCAAGAGGATCCTCACCATTCAATTTTTCGGCGATAATAGCAAACGCATCATAGACTATCTTTGTAGCAACAGCCTTCTTTCCATCAAGCATGACAGCATTGATAAAACGGGCAACACTTTCATCCCCGTAACGAAAATCAACACCGATTCTTTTATAGCCAACTTTTTTGGGCATGTTCTTCCCTGAATTTATGATTCGACTTATCTACCTTTTACCCTTACCCTTGACTGG
>CAILXE010000072.1 GCA_903838095.1 uncultured Chlorobiaceae bacterium | reverse complement strand
TCGATGCAATAAAGATGTCTTCATATGCAATTTCTCCGGCGAATATGTTGCTGTATGAAAACATAATAAAAGGTATTTTAGTATTTACCAAATCCCTAAAACAGTAACTAAAAAAACTCATGTTGGCGAACGCGCCCGAACGTCAATGTTTACCTCTATGAGCGGGTTACGCCTACAATGAACAAGAAAGAAAAACCTATACTGGAAGTGCCCTGCAAATAGTGAACGCTTTATCCTCCTTTCAGGTTATAAGGCATGAGCATCACTGTCTTTCCTGCAAGAGATCGGCTCGCCCAAGAAGACCTGAAGCTGCCACCAATCTCAGCCGCGCCGAGCGCCATTCTGCAACTGCACGAATCCGCTCCTGCTCAGCATCAGCCAATGCCGACTGGCAGTTGAGAAGTTCGAGAATATCGGCGGCATGCCGATCATACCGACGCAGGGAAGATTGAAGACTCTGTGTTGCCGCCGCCATGAGTCGTTCAGTGGCTTTGAGGGTACCTGATGATGTCAGCGCATCCGCGTGCGCCTTCACCACTTCGGTCAGTGTCTGAATTATTGCATCTCGCAGTTGTGCCTCACTCTGTTCGACCTGGGCCTGTGCACCACGAATTCTGTAGGTTCTCGCAAAACCATCAAATATCGGCAGGTTAAGCGTGACACCGGCAGTTGTCACCGACTGGTTGATCGACGACAAACCCTGATTGGGATAGCCGTTTCGGGACAGAGAGGCTGTTGCGTCCAACGATGGCATCCCCTCTGAACGCGCTACTGTAATTTTGGCTTTATCTGCGGCCAGTTTTGCGCGTGCAACCCTGATAACCGGATGTTTCTCTTCTGCCTGGCGCAACAAGCTGTTCAGATCTTTTACATCACTCTCCCGGTAAAGCTCCGGTGTCTGCGGCAAATGCAAGAGTGTGCCCGGCGCCAATCCCATCGCCTGTACCAGCAGACTCAGAGATTTGTTGAAGTCTCCCTGCGCACGTGCTTCATTGAGTTGTGCCCTGGCAAGGGCGGTCGATGCCTGCAACGTATCGGACAACGGCGCCGCGCCGCGATCCTCTCGTCGCTTGGTTGCTGCAAGAATCCTCCCGGCTATTTCCGCCATTTTTTTTCTGGCAAGAAAAGTTGACCGGGCCGTCATCGCCTCAAAATATGCCTGGATGACTCCAGTCATCGTTTTTTGTAGCGATGCCTCGTGCGCAGCAAGTGCCGCCAAAAGCAGTTGTGACGCCGCTGTATTGTTAGCGCTTCGACCACCGAAATCGAGGAGTCTCCAGGTCACACTACCGGAAAGCTGATTGCCTGTCTGAGATGAATCGTGCGTACCAGAGAGGGAGGATGAGCTGTTCCAGTTCGCCAGTCGGCTCATTGACACGTTCATGGTCGGAAAATATGCGGCACGCGCTTCACCCAAAATCCCTGACTGAACCTTGATTGCCGCCCAGGATGAACGGATTTGCGGGTTGTTGCACAAAGCGACATCGATGGCGCTCCCGAGTTCCAGGGGTTGAGCAAGATCTACCGGGGCAAAGCAGACAATGAGACTCCCATCGGGGAGCATGGCGCCAGTTTTCAGGCGATCGGGTTGCACCCCCAGAGGGTCTTTCAGGATATCAGGAACACCAAGTGCGGAAGATGGTAGCGCCCACAGGATGGCTACCAGGACGGAGCAGCGCGACTTAGCGTTGATTGAAACTTTCATGTGCATGCTGCATCAGAGGGGAGAGAAAATATTCGATAATGCGTCGGCTACCGGTCTTGATCTCGATCGAGACACTCATACCGGGCGTCAGCGCCACCTGGCGGCCATCAATGGTCATGGCGGAGTGATCCAAAACCACCTTGATGGCATACACCGGCCCTTTGGGCGAGTCCTTTTTCGTATCCTCCTGATGAGCCTGCGGTGATGCCCCGCTGCCCGTTTGGGTATTCAGCGCTATCGCATCACGGGATACACGGGAAACCCGACCGGACACGGTACCGTATTTGGTATAATCAAAGGTTTCGATCTTGATCTGGACATGCTGGCCTTCCCTGACAAACCCGACATCCCTGTTTTCAATGAAAGCCTCAACTTCGACTTGATGCTGGCTGGGAACAATCACCATGATCGGTTGAGCCGACTGCACCACACCTCCAACCGTATGAACCGTCAACTGCTGCACCGTGCCAGAAACAGGAGCCTTCAGGCGCAAAAGGTCACTGTGCGCAGCGGCACGTTCGGCATCCTGCCCGGACGACTGTGCCAGCCGCAGCCCCTCATTCAGTGCATCCTCTGCATTTTTACTCGTCTCGGCAATATGTGCACGGCGCTGGTTGGCGGCGTCCGCAAGATTGCCTTCCAATTCAATCTGCTCCCTCTCTTTTTCCTGCCATGCATGGCGCGATACATCATGCTCCTGCGCCAGAACCCTGTAATCGTTCGCCCGCTCTGTAATGAGAGGTAACTGACGTTTATACCGTACGATCGCCCCTTCCAGATGTTTCAGTTTCGCTTCAAAGTCCAGCCACTGACTTTCCAGATGATGCCGTGCATCAGCCACACGTTCGACAGATACCCCTTCCACACCAACCATTGGCACGAACCGTTTCGCTTTAATGGAAGATAACAGTGCCCGAGAACGAGCTACCTGCAACAGCGCTGCTTCCCTATCACCAATGGCTTTGTCCCGTTCCCTGTCACTCATGCGGGTATCAAGTTCGACCAGAAAATCGCCTGCAACAACCGACTGCCCTTCTTGAACAAACAACCCATTAACACGAGCAGTCTCAACAGAAGCAATGGTTTTGCTGTGATCAGACGGAATAATCTTGCCTGATGCATTGACAATAATATCCATCTTGCCCAAAACCGACCAAAGGAGCAACGCCAACAGTAAAGCCAGCAGAATACGAGCCACCCACCGTCCGGCTGGCGAAACCGGCGCCGTTTGCAACGCCAGAGCTGAGGGTAAAAATTCCGATTCGTGTGCCTTAAGCTCAGGTGGCGTTACCTCATGACGCCTTGCCCAAAAATGGGCAAGATGTTGCTGATAGCGTTCAATCAGTTCCCACAAGACCTGCAATCGCAAGCTGAAATTCTGCACCCGGATTCGAAAGAAACCGCTGTCTGGAGTGACGCTTGGATCAGGATGTGACCGCGCCGTCTTCATCCTTGCAGCATATCGGTGGCATCTTGCAAGCCAACTCATGCGGCCCACTCTGTTGATTGCATGCCCTGCTGTAACTGATACAGGTGAGCATAGATCCCATCCTTTACCCGCAGCAATTCCGCGTGAGTTCCCTCCTCGGCAATCTGACCCCGCTCTATGACGATAATGCGATGCGCATCACGAACGGCTGAGAGCCGATGGGCTATGATCAATACCGTTCGGCCCGAACATATACGCCGCATGTTGTCCTGAATGATCTTCTCGGACTCGTAATCAAGGGCGCTGGTGGCCTCATCGAAAATCAACACCCTCGGATTCGTAATCAGTGCACGGGCAATGGCAATCCGCTGCCGCTGCCCTCCGGAGAGCCCGGTGCCGTGTTCACCGACAATCGTGTCATACCCTTCGGGCAGTTCACAGATAAACTCATGTGCGCCTGCCAGTTTGGCCGCCTCGATAACCCTTTCCAGCGGCAACGCCGGAGTGGCAAGGGCAATGTTGGCCCGAATCGAGCGGTTGAAGAGCGTGTTCTCCTGTAACACCACGCCAATCTGCTGACGCAATGAGACAACATCCACCACCGCCAGATCGTGACCATCGACGAGGATACGACCACGGTCAGGAACATAAAGGCGCTGAACCAGCCGTGTGAGCGTGCTTTTACCCGATCCGGATCTCCCCACAATACCAATCACCTCACCCGGCGCAATCTTCAGATTAACCTGCCGGATGACATCGGCCGCATCCGGGCGGTAACGAAACAACACCTGATCGAATTCTATTGCCCCTGCGATTTTCGGTAACCTTGTTCTTTGGGAAGCAACTTCTGTTGGAGCATTCAGGATATCTCCCAGGCGACTCATGGAGATACCAACTTGCTGGAAATCATTCCAGAGTTGCGCCAGTCGCAGAATCGGACTCGACACCTGTCCGGCCAGCATGTTGAATGCAATCAGGGCTCCAACCGTCAACTCATTACCCAGCACCAGGCCAGCGCCCTTCCAGAGAATGGCGGCAGTAACCAGTTTGCTGACAAGCAGGACGCCACCATTGGCGATCGTCGAGACATTGGTTACCGACAGTCCTGCCGTGACATAGGCTGCAAGTTGCTTATCCCATGTATGCGTCCAGCGCGGTTCAACTGCCATCGCCTTGACCGTATCAACACCGCTTATGGTCTCAACGAGAAAAGAGTGGTTCTCAGCAGAGCGATTGAATTTCTCGTCAAGACGAGTACGAATCATCGGCGTAAACACTACCGATAGAAGGACATATACAGGTATCGAACCGATCACAATCAGCGTCAGAGCCGTGCTGTACCAGAACATCACCGCAAGAAAAACAAATGAAAAAACGATATCAAGCACCACAGTCAGGGCATTGCCCGTCAGAAATGAGCGAATATTCTCCAGTTCGCGGATACGTGCTACCGAATCGCCGACCCTCCGACTCTGAAAGTACGCGAGCGGCAGACCGAGCAAATGACGAAAAAGACGGGCGCCCAGTTCAACATCAATCTTGCTGCTTGTATGCGCAAAAACCCAGGTGCGAATGCCGGTCAATGCTGCCTCGAACAAAGTCGCAGTAACCAGACCGATCGCAATGACATTGAGGGTTTTCATGGCATGGTTTACCAGCACCTTATCCATCACAACCTGAAAAAACAGCGGGGTCACGAGACCTATGAACTGAAGGAAGAGTGAAATCAGCAGTATTTCAACAAGTAACCGGCGGTATTTGATCATCACCGGGATAAACCAGGTGAAGTCAAATCGGGCAAGCGACCCACTAAAGGTCGCCCTGCTCTTGAAGAACATCAATTCACCGGTGCTCTGTGCAATAAAATCCTCCACAGAGATGATTTCCGGCGGCGTCCCTGCGTGCTGCACCAGCATCCGTGGCGCTCCAGCCTGAACACCCTCGTCCTGCCCTCTGTCAAACCGGGCCACGATAAAATAACGACCGTCCGAATGCCGGGCGATAGCCGGCAGCGGCGCCTTGTCGAAACGCAACGGATCCTGCCGGACAAGCTTCGATGTCATGCCAAGTTCCCTGGCCGCAAGCAACAGAGCAGTATTGCCAAATATCAGTTCGCCCGTAGCTTCATCCCGTTCCAGTTCAGCCGACAGGCGATGTTTGAGGGTCATCTCATCCACTACTATCTGATGAAATGACCCGATAACCTGCAGGCAAAAAAATCCTGAATCCATCACAATCATACCCTATTTGGCAATAACTGCCCCCCGTTTGCACGAGCAAAGCACAACAACTTTCAACATCAGCCATCTGCTGCCAGACAAAGTCTTATGATCAATACGCATTCCCGCTTAACCCCAACTTGCAGCCAGCACAGGGGCAAGCTGCGACTGCATAGCCTGTGGCAATACCGTCTGACCAACCACCGACGCATTCATGATCGACATTGCCTGAACCAGCGCATCAACATTGACATCGGTCACAACCTTGCCATCTCCTGCACGAATCTGCTCGATATGATTGGCCGATCCCGAATACCAGTCGCGTATTGCTACGCTGTCCGTTCCACCGATGATGCTAACGACAAGATCATTGCCAACATGACGCAACCAGAGCTGCTCATAAGTAACATCACCGCCAAATGCAAGAACATCGATATTGCCTGCCGTAGCATCCGTATCGACAATCACGTCCTGTCCACCACCGCGTGCAAAACGATAGAGATCATTGCCCCGACCGCCAGTTGACGTATCGTTACCGACTCCGCCATCAAGCACATCGTCTCCTGTCCCGCCATCCAGCGTATCATCTCCACCACCACCGACCAGGGTATCGTTGCCATCAGCCCCCTGCAGGAGGTCTTTACCAGCAAGACCCGAGAGCACATTATCACCCCGGTTACCCACTACCGTGTTGTTCAGTTCGTTACCGGTGCCATTGATATCCTCCTGCCAGAACTTGACCGGCGCAATGGTATAGATGGAATAACCGCCCGTAATGTTCACGGC
>CAILXE010000071.1 GCA_903838095.1 uncultured Chlorobiaceae bacterium | reverse complement strand
TGAATGGCGTTGTATGGCGCGAGTGCTCCGAGCGTGTAGCAGCCAATGTCGGAAAAGACATGGTGCTGCTCGTGTGAACTCATGACGGTGTTGAGTGCTTCGTAGAGGTCGCGGTGCCCGCATCCCTTGCAGAGTTCGGGCGGACGGTTCACCATGATTGCCGGTACAGGAGTGACCTCTTTTTTTGCCAGACCAAGCGCCAGAGCGACACTGTCGGCATTGAGCTCTCCTGCACGTGGGAGAGATCCATCCAGTCGTCCCCGTATATTCTTTCCGCCGAAGTATCCTCTCAGCAACTCTTCATAGACAGGATAACCCTCCTCGGCGACAAGGACGGTCTCGCAGGAGCTGAAGAGCGCTTCAATTTTTTTTCCCGGAAGCGGGTAGTGGCCGATTTTCAGCACGGGGCATTTGAGGCCATAAGCCTGCCGTACCTCCATGACATAATTAAATGCAATTCCAAAAGCAAGAACGCCGGTCGAGCCCGTTCCGGGGATGAGGCGGTTCAGCCATGAGTCTTCCGAATGTTTTTCCAGTTGATCCTGCATGTCGAGCAGCTTGCTGTACTGACGGCGTGCGTTATGGGGCATCAGCACGAAACGTTCAGGAGCATAAGGGGCATTGAGCAGGTTTTGTGCTCGTGGTGCGGTCTCTTCAACTCCTGCGCGAGAATGCGCAAGTCTTGTGGTGAGCCTGAGCAGTACCGGCAGCCTGAGGGATTCGGAAAGGTCGAACGCATACCTGACAGCGTCGTAAAGCTCCTGCTGAGAGGCCGGTTCAAGCACCGGCACCATGGCAAATTTGCCATAGACTCGGCTGTCCTGCTCGTTTTGCGATGAGTGCATTGAGGGGTCGTCCGCCACGGCTACCACCAGTCCACCGTTAACGCCGGTAATGGCCGAGTTAATAAAAGCGTCTGCGGCCACATTCAGCCCCACATGCTTCATGCAGACCAGACTCCTTTTGCCAGCGTAAGACATGCCAAGCGCCGCCTCATAAGCTGTTTTTTCATTAGCCGACCAGGCGGAACGAACGTTTGGTTCACGCCCACCCCTGTTTTTCTGGATGTATTCGGTTATTTCGGTTGAAGGGGTTCCAGGATAGGCATAGACGCCGGATATTCCGGCATCAAGAGCTCCAAGCGCAATGGCTTCGGCGCCCAGCAAAAGTTGTTTCATCGTGCGCTCATTGAAAAAGTTGTTCCTCAAGATGAGAAATTATTTTCTTTGAAGCCAATGAAATCAGGTCATCTTGTTATTTGTGCTGCAAAAGTCGCTCAAATTTTTTCTTTAAGGTCGTCGTAAAATTGTGCGTAACTGACATGCCAATAGGGAATAAGCCATAAGAATCCTATACCAAGAGTAACGATGCACAATAAACTCCAGCCAAAAAAACGTAGACCAAGGCAGAAAAACTTCCATTTATTGCCACGCATCATCTCTTTGCTTTTTGTGATAGCCTCCAGTGGAGTAATGAAATTATTGTCGGCAATAATGAAGTAGGTCATCGAATATGACAATGTTGCGATAATACCAGGAACGAGAAGAAGTAATGACCAGCAAAAGATAAAGACGCATTGAAGTAGGTATGTGCCAACGCAAAGTCCATAGATATTGAAGCCACTGAATACTTGTGATAGTCTTGCATCTTGCTTTCTTGAAAGAGATAAGATAAAATATGCTAAACCTGCGGCCATTGGGCCGTCAATAAGAATGGATAAGAGTATGTAGATTATGTTGGTGAATAATTTGAGAGATTCCTCGGATGCCGATAAACCCGCTATACTGATACCGATAAGTATAGACAAGAATTGCAACACAAGCATTAACAAGAAGTATACTGCTGCAGTACCAACACCCAATCCCCATTTTTCCCTCAGGGCTTCTCGTGCCTGACCTGTTAAAACACGGTTCTCAGTGCTTGAAAGAGGGCTCATTTTTTTGTGTTTTTTGTGTTTCCTGAAAAGTGATTTTACTCTTAAGCGCATCTCTGATTATACGCAAATTTTAGCAAAATAACTCTGCGTCTGTTTGTAAATATTTTAACATGACTCAGTAAAAAATCTGCTTTAGCAGGAGTAAACCCAATCAGAGTGACTGCCAGGATTTTTCCATGCGTCTTGAGCTGCGGGACTCCACGAAGGATGGCGAAGACAATCTGTTTACCTGTCATCTGGATGAGATCGCGGGCTCTTTTATTAAATAATTGTTCTCATTATGTCTCCAGTGAAGGTGTGTTTTGTTCACAGTTTCAGATCCCTGCACACAACCGTCCTGATTGACTGATAATTTCAGTATTCCGAGTTTTTTCAGTCTCACCGTGAGTATTGACGAGAGGGCAAAATACTTGTGCGAAAAAGAATGTAATCGGTATATTAAAGTGTTGGTTCAAGAGCATTCAGAGAAATAACATCCTATTCTTTTACTTACTTAACGTCTACAGGTTGATTATGAAAGCATTAGTTGTTTCAGCATTAGTTGCATTAACTCTGGGCGGTTGTACTATGACTGCCGCCAACCATGCAGAGCAGCTTCCTTCGTCACGTGACAGAGCACTGACGGTCGGAATTGTGCAGAAGGATATCAGAAAAGGAATGACTCCGGCTGAGGTGGCACAAACTCTTGGTTCTCCAAATATTGTCTCTAAAGATACGGATGAGGTTGAAACCTGGATTTATGATAAAATTGCCTCCGAAGCTTCGTATTCAGCAGGGTCGGGCGGAATATTGTCTTTGTTTACTGGTGGCAGAGAAGCTGGGGCGGCGGCCACCACCCAGAAAACGCTGACCGTTATCATCAAGTTTTTAAAGGGGCATGTCAGCGATTACTCTTATCACAGCAGTCAATTTTAGAGGAGCGGATATGAAAAAATTAGTGTTGCTCTTTCTTGCTGCCGGAGTGATAACGATCAGTGGTTGTGAAACAATGCAGCCGGTTGCCCAAAAAACCCAGTTGGAGATCAGGGAATTTCAAACCCGAACCTATGACCAGAGTAATACAAAAATGGTTATGAAAGCCGTTATGAATGCTTTGCAGGATGACGGATTTATTGTTCAGCAGGCCAATATTGATTTAGGGCTTTTAACGGCGCAGAAAGAAGAGGATGTTGAAAATAGTGCGGAATCTTTTTTTGCAAGGGCCTTTACCAATAACCCTGAATACAGAAAAAACAGTATCACCGAAGCATCAGCCAATATTAGTGAATATGGCAAGCAGACCAAAGTGCGCATTAATTTCAAGAACAAGGTGATGAATAACCGGGGCGCAGTGATGAGTGTGACGCAAATCAGTGACGAAAAATTTTATCAGAACTTTTTTGCCACAGTTGACAAGTCGCTCTTTCTTGCCAAAGCAAAAATTCAATAATCAGGGAGGCTGTTTTTTCTGCAATCACATCCGTGAAGCCATATTGAGGAAAGATATTCGTCGTTTATGTTTTTTTCATGTTGTTGAAATCCCTGGTAATTGAGTGAAACATCTTGTTGGTCGAGGTCTGCATGATGATTGACATACCTGCGTTGGTCATGGCATGGAGAATTTTTTCCGGCACGATGCGGAACGCCGGGTAAAGAGTAAAGCGGACGTCAATTTTAAGATCTAACAGCACTCTTGTTTTTTCTGGTCCTTCCGGGTGCATGGACATATTTGCAAATGCTTTCCCCTCAAAGAGATATTTTGCAGGATCTTCGACCTGGCCAGGGGTTTGGTGGTGTTGCCAGCGTATCTTTTTGCCAACCGTGTAACATTTGATGATCTCATCCGGGAGGTCAGCAGGATCGGTGTATTCTATATGTTTTGGCAGCTCCAGTAAAAGTTCTTCGATCTGTTCGACAAAAAAAATCACATCAAACGGGTTGTTCTGCGGGTCGGTGACACGGAAGAGCCATTTATAGACATTTGCGGTGTCGGTCAGTTCAACGCTATGGCAGAAGGGGTTGAACCCCAGTATTTTTTTGTGATCAGAGAGATAGGCTGATGTACGGTTAAATTCCCCGTTAAATATCCAATCGCCCTTGCTTACACCTGTTGCATCCATTTCCATGGTATCGCGTTTTTCCTGTTTCGTTTACATGAGCTCGGACTGCAGACGTTCTGCCTGATCATGCATTTTGAGCGCTTCGATGATATCCTGAAGCTCGCCTTGCAGGATCTGTGGAAGAGCGTGGCTGGTATAGCCGATTCGGTGGTCGGTCACCCGTGACTGAGGGTAGTTGTAGGTGCGGATTTTTGCGCTCCTGTCTCCGGTTGTGACCATCGAACGGCGCAGGTCAGCCCGCTGCTGCTGCTGTTCAGCAAGCTGGATGTCGTAGAGTTTTGTGCGGAGCATCTGCATGGCCCGCTCTTTGTTCTGGAGCTGTGATCGCTCTTCCTGACAGGCGGCGACTATGCCGCTCGGGATATGGGTTATGCGGACAGCAGTCTCAACCTTGTTGACGTTTTGTCCCCCTTTTCCCCCACTCCGGTAGGTATCGAATCGCAGATCTTCGCGACGGATTTCGACATCGACCTCTTCAGCTTCAGGAAGAACTGCGACGCTGACAGCAGAGGTGTGGATACGGCCCTGTGTTTCGGTATCAGGAACACGCTGGACACGGTGGACGCCGCTTTCATACTTCATGGTTCCGTAGACGTCATTACCACTGACCTCAAGCGTCATCTCCCTGAAGCCGCCGGGGACGGAGCTTTCATTGAAGTGCAGTGTGTGGCATTGCCAGCCCTGCTGCTCGGCATATCGCTGGTACATTCTTGTCAGGTCGGCGGTAAAGAGCGCAGCTTCCTCTCCGCCGGTGCCAGCCCGGATTTCTATAATGACATTACGTGAATCGGCCTCCTCTTTTGGGAGAAGCAGTACCTTCAGGCGCTGTTCCAGTTCGGGCAGTTTTTTCTGCAGCTCGTTGATGTCTGCCTGAACAAGCTCTTTCATCTCCTGGTCATTCTCCTCTTTCAGCAGTTGCCGGGAGGCTTCAAGTTCTGATTTTTTTTCGGCATACTGGTCGTAAGCCTGCACAATTTCCTTGAGGTCGCTGTATTCCTTGTTGAGTTTTCTGAAACGTGCCTGATCATTTGCCGCTTTTGGGTCGGCAAGCAACTGTTCAAGATCGAGGTGCTTCTCTTTTATGGACTGCAGTTTGTCAAGCATTTCTTTCGGCTGTCAGCCTCATGGGTTAAAAATATCGTTGATCAGAATATATGCAAAAAGCGCCATGAGCAGTGCCATGCCGATTTGCTGTATACGCATCTTGACTTCGAAAGGAAGCTCCCTGCCGATAATGCCTTCAATGCCATTCAGCACAAATTGTCCGCCATCGAGCGCTGGAACTGGAAGCATATTGATAATTGCAAGCGAGATTGAGAGCATGGAGAGAAAATAGAGAAAGCTGACGGGGCCCTGCTCGGCGCTCTGGCTTGCGATTTTTGCAATCTTGATGGGACCTCCGACTGATTTGCGGAAATCTTCCTGGCCAGTAAAGATTTTAACGAATCCCTGAACCGTCATGGCGCTCATTTTCCAGGTCTGTTTGACTCCGCTGACCATCGACTCGGGCACAGAGAGTTTTCTGCGTTCGGTTTCAATCGTCTGTTTCAGTGAGATACCTATTTTGCCGGATGCGTTGGGCACTACGGTGGTGACCAGGCTCTCACCGTTTGCCCTGATCTCTTCAGCCGTGATTGTTTTTCCCTTCTGCGGCGTTTTCAGGTGCAGCCAGGTTATAATGATTGGTCGGCCTGCGTTGGACGAGATGATTCCAACAACCTCGGTCCAGTCAGAGACATTTTTTCCGTTGATGGCAGTAATGAGTGCGCCTGATTTTATTCCTGCGCTGCTGGCAGGCATTTTTTCGAGAACCTCGTCGATGACTGGCGGGACAATTGGGCGTATGCCAAGACTTTTATTGGTGTTAATTGTTGACATGATGTTTGATGGCGCCTCCACAGTGACGCTTTTTCCATCACGCAGCAGTGTGTAGCGGAGCGAGCGAGCGGTAAAGAGCTCAGGGTCAAGCGCCTCCTCCCAACTGTCGAGGGGTTTGCCGTTGGCGAGTTGAAGTCTGTCTCCCGTCTTCATGCCCATTGATTCGAAGACGGATCCCTTTTCTATAAAGGCAGGATTGTTGACGCTGGTACGCGATTCTCCGAGGACAAGGGTTATGCCGATAAAGATTGCCGCCGCAAGGATAAGGTTCATGGAGACGCCGCCAGCAAGAACAATCAGTCGCTGCCAGACCGGTTTTGCCCTGAACTCCCAGGGTTGTGGTTCTCCGCTTTGAAATGAGGTGTCAAGGCTTTCATCGACCATACCGGCAATCTTGACATAGCCGCCCAGCGGAAATGCGCCGATGCCATATTCGGTTTCTCCGATCGTTTTTTTCCAGAGTCGCTTTTCAAAAAAGTCGAAACCGATATAAAATTTGTCAACCCTCATCCCGAAGAGTTTCGCAGTCAAAAAGTGGCCAAGCTCATGAGCTGTCACCAGAATGAAAATGGCGACGATGAAAAAAAATGTTGTACTCAGAAAATCCATAAATATCCTTTGTTATCAGTAAATAAAAAGTGTTACGGCCGCTCTCGGCTTTTCTGGTTCAGGCAAGAAGTCTTGTTGCCGTTTCACGGGCCCACTGATCGGCTTGCAGATAATCTTCAAGTTCGACAGGGTTATACGCTTCGTGAGCCTGCATGGTCTTTTCGACTGTTTCGGCAATGTCGGTAAAACCGATCTTCCTGTTGAGGAAAGCTGCTACAGCGATTTCGTTTGCCGCGTTGAGTACGGCAGGGTAAGTTCGCCCTGCTTTAAGCGCCTCAAACGCGAGACGAAGGGCTGGAAAGCGCGTCATATCCGGCTCTTCAAAGGTCAGTGTGCCTGTCTTTGCAAGATCAAGTTTTGGAATGCCGCTTTGGCAGCGTTCTGGCCATGCGAGCGCATAAGCGATCGGTGCGCGCATGTCTGGAGCGCCAAGTTGCGCCATGACGCAACCGTCAATATATTCGACCATGGAGTGGATGATGCTCTGGGGGTGTACCACAACACCAATTTTTTCGGCAGGAACATTAAAGAGCCAGTGTGCCTCAATCACCTCAAGCCCCTTGTTCATCATGGTTGCTGAATCAATGGTTATTTTGGCACCCATACTCCATTGTGGATGTTTCAACGCCTGTTCGAGCTTGACCTGTTTCAGCTCTTCGGCAGGGGTGTTGCGAAAGGGCCCTCCCGAGGCTGTCAGGATGATGCGCTCGACATCCTCTGCCCGGTGACCGGCAAGTGACTGAAAGACGGCAGAGTGCTCGCTGTCAACCGGCAGCAGGTGCACCTTGTGCTTTTTGACCAGATCGGAGACAAGCTGGCCTGCCACGACAAGCGTTTCCTTGTTCGCCAGGGCAATATGCTTGCCCGCCTTGATAGCGCGTACCGTAGGAACTAAACCTGCCGCCCCGACAATGGCTGAAACCACCATATCAGTCCCGTCGGCCGCAGCAATGGCCGAAGCGCCTTCAACACCAAACAAAATTTCGGGTTTATACTCGCCGCAGAGGGCAGAAAGCTTTTTAGCACTCTCTTCATTCTTCAGCGATACTGCGACAGGCCGGAACTCTTCTATCTGTTTTGCCAGCAGGGCAACATCCTGACCTGCGGCAAGACCGGTAATATTGAACTTGTCGGGGTGCAGCCTGACAACATCAAGAGTGCTGACGCCGATGGAGCCGGTACAGCCGAGAATGGAAAGTGATCGCATAATGATGAAAAAAGGTTGTCGGGCTTAGGTGATTCATGATCGGCCTGAAGTTATGCTTTTTCATGCGTGCTTACAAGTGGCCGATAGTGACACTCTTTCGGGCTGGCTATTTCTTTTTGTAATTAACAGGAATTTATGGTATACTTTTTCCCCCATTAATAGGGTTCCTAGCTCAGTTGGT
>CAILXE010000070.1 GCA_903838095.1 uncultured Chlorobiaceae bacterium | reverse complement strand
CGTGGCCGCAATCCACAGACCGGTGAGACAATCACCATTGAAGCCCGTCGTATCCTGACCTTTAAGCCGAGTAATGTCCTTAAAACAGCTATCAATAAATGATGTTCACGGTTCAATTTCCGTCAAGTTGGATTAATGGCTCTAGTACCTTGTAACATTTAAACTTTCGTATTTTAATCAATGGTGATATAACATCGGCATCTCAATAAAGGAGGCCGTCATGTCACCAAGATATCGAGTCACACTTACCTCGGAGGAACGCGAAGAGCTGGAGACATTAACGAAGCGCGGGAAAACCCATGCCAAACGCTTTGTCCAAGCACGGGCACTGCTGCTCTGCGATGCAGGAGATAATGGCCCATCATGGAAAGTAGAAGATGTTGCCGAAGCACTTGGTATAACCAGTCGCACAATAGAACACCTGAAAAAACGATTTGTTGAAAACGGGTTAGAAGCGGCAATGGAACGTAAGACCAGGGACAAACCGCCGCGAGATATCAAGTTTGACGGAGCCTTTGAGGCGAGGTTGATCGCCTTGGCCTGCACCGATGCCCCTGAAGGGCGTACGCGCTGGACTGTCAGGCTTCTTGCCGACAAGGCAGTAGAACTCAACTTTGCTGAATCCGTGTCACCGATGAGTGTGCACCGGACTCTAAAAAAAACGAATTTAAGCCTCATCTCAGCGAATACTGGAAAATTCCACCCGAAGGTAGCGCCGCCTTCGTAGCGGCGATGGAGGATGTCCTGGAAGTATATCACCTCCCATATGACCCTGACTATCCCATGGTCTGCATGGATGAATCCAGTAAACAACTGATCGGAGAAGTCCGTGAACCGATCAAGGGCAAACCTGGTTGTGTGAAAAAAATTGATGACGAATACGTGAGGTACGGTGTCATCGAAATCTTCATGGAAGTTGAACCATTAGCGGGTAAACGCCATGTCGCCGTTACCGAACACCGCACCAGAAAAGACTGGGCAGAGCAGATCAAACAGATGTTGGATGAACGTTATCCGGATGCCCGCAAGGTCCGGTTAGTAATGGATAATTTGAACACCCACAGTGTTGCCTCTCTCTATGAAGCCTTTTCCCCCAAGGAAGCGAGACGCTTGGCGGAACGCTTGGAGATTCACTACACTCCAAAGCACGGCAGTTGGCTGAATATGGCCGAGATCGAACTCAGCGTTTTGAAAGGTCAGTGCCTTGACCGAAGAATTGCCGATATGGCGACCATGCAGACCGAAGTGGCAGCATGGGAAGCTGATCGTAACAGCAGCGCGAAAAAAATTAACTGGCAGTTCACAACCACCGATGCACGGATCAAGCTGAAGCGACTTTATCCGAAATTATAAGTGTTACAAGGTACTAGCATGGAAGATGTATTGCAAACTTGTACGGGTGCGCATGAATCGGCATCGTCAGATATAAGTTTTTGCTTTCCAGCAGGTTGCAAAATAATGATAGATGCTGCTGTGCGCTTGCTTTCATTATTCAATCAGCTAGATCTTTGCTGTCGCCGAGTACAGCTTGATTTTGAAGATGGCGATAACGGTGCCATGGGTTATTTGAACCGTATGGGGTTCTTTGAT
>CAILXE010000069.1 GCA_903838095.1 uncultured Chlorobiaceae bacterium | reverse complement strand
TTCTCATAAATAAGGATTTCCGCAAGTCTGACCAGTTCCGCATAGATTTCCGGAAATTTTGCCTCCAGTGATATTTCCTCATTCCGGTGTTCGGAACTTCGCTGCTTTTCTGAAATGGGATACGTTTCCACAAGGCCGGAAACTATATCGTGCCCCTGAACTCCAAAGATAAAATCTCCATACAGAGTCACATCGAAAGATGAACCTTTAGGGTCGCGGGTAAAAATAACACCGGAACCTGAGTGCTCATTTAAGTTTCCGAAAACCATCGCCTGAACAACAACCGCTGTCCCCCATTCATCAGAAAGATGCATCTGACGACGATAAATTTTCGCCTGCTCAGAATTCCACGATGCAAATACCTGTTGTACAGCGTGCTTTAGCTGCTCGATAGGCACGTCGGTGAGCGTAACATTATTGTCCACCATGCCCTGCCTATAGGCCAAGGCAAGTTTTTGCATCTGATCGGGAAGAAAGCGGATCTTTTTTGCCACATTATATTTTTGTTTGAAGCCCTGCATGACGACATCGAAAAAATTACGATTAAGTCCCTGAAACATTCCCCATGTCTGCAGAAACCGGCGATAGCAATCCCATGCCGCCCACTTAAATTCTTCTCTTTTGCTCAGGCCTTCCGCAATTGATGTGTTGATGCCGACATTTAAAAATGACTGCATCATCCCGGGAAGTGAGACAGCGGCGCCGCTTCGAACGGATAAAAGCAAAGGATTGTTGCGATCACCAAATTTTCGACCGGTCATCTTCTCCAGCGTTGCTATCTCTTTGTTGACTCGGACGGCCAGATCATTAAAGATGTACTTATCGCCATAAACCGCGTCGAAACCCCGAAATACTTCTGTGGTGAAAATAAACCCGGGAGGAACCCGAAAACCAAGCGAGACAAGTACTTTGAGAAAGTATCCCTTGTTACCCAGAAGAATTTGATTATCCAACCGCTTATTCTTTTTGTAAATGGAGGTAAGGGAAAGCTCGGGATCATAGGACATAACAAGCTTCAGAATCCGCTTGTTGTCCCTTAATCTGTCCTGCTCCGCGCTCAGAGTTTTAATGACCGCGTGGACAAAATTATCCAGCACCTGTACGCTAAAGGCCTGCGATATCAGCGTGCGGATAAAATTCTCCGAGTGCTGATAGATGACTTTTTCTTCCTTCTGCTGATTTGCTTTGGTATCGTCCACAAAATTATGCGGAAATACCTGCCGAATAATAACATGCAGATTAGTGCTGTGCGCGTCGATGTAATAATCGCGGAGAATATCCTGAATACCTTTGGAAATGAATCGGAAGATATCTATGTATTGCTCGAGGGTGAACTGCCTGACAGACAAAGCGCTGGTCACATATTTGATTTTAGCCACCAAACCTTCTGTGGCAATGCCTTCCAACTCCAAAGCATTAATATAGAGCCACAAATAAGTATGGATCTTCGTGATTGTGCGCTTGGTAATAAATTTTAGATTCAGCGATTGAATCAACTCCTCAAAGAGCATCGTGGCCAGGCTCTCCAGCCTCAAGGACAGACCGACGGCCTCAAATTTTTCCTCATGGTATGTTCCGTACATTGACGGAATACCAGCAGCAATGTGCCTTTTGTAATAGATGTTCTCATAAAACTTAGTCTTCTCGGGAGACAGAATCCTGGCCTTCAATATGGATAAGAATTTTAAGATGACCGTAAGGCTCTTGTAATGATTCTTCTTACCCAGAGAAATTTTCAGCGATAATATTTCAGATTTGGGGAAGGCATTGACCGTTTCTAAATCCTTTAATAAATCCAGGTACTGCGGATAGTATTTTTTATACAACAACTGATAGAGGCGGATCATAAGCACAGTGCGTTCCTGATCACGGGAACTCACTCCTTTAATATGGTGAAACTCTTTTTGCACACGGGCTTGATCCCATTCCAGGAACTTTCGGGGATCACTTTGAACCCTAGTAAATAAACATTTAAATGCTCTGTGCATGTCATCGAAATATTCACCGGAATCCATCACCTGCTCATAAACTTCAGAGGGCAGATGCTTGCGCAAAGATTCCTTTTCGCCGGAAAACCAATATTGAAAAATATCCTCCACAAAATCCACCAGCATGCTGTTGCTTTCAACGTGGGATTGCTTGCGCAGAAAATAAACGAGCTTGTCGTTACGATGCGACAGTTCATCAACGTTAGTGGAAACATCTCTTAATTCACCTTCAGCGCCGATCTCGGTAAAATATACCGGAAAGACTCGCAGAAGTTGCTTTA
>CAILXE010000068.1 GCA_903838095.1 uncultured Chlorobiaceae bacterium | reverse complement strand
GGCATAACTATGACAGTTGAAGCAGAACATTCTGTTGTTGGAGTGACAACCAAGACAGGTATTCAGGCTCTTCTCAAATCTGCTTCCATTTGAGGCGACATGAACCCTGTTTCCTTGACGAACAGAGGAATTCCGCCATTCGTACAAGACCTGCATGTGATTGGCGCGCATAAACTCCTTTGTGGCAATACATTTGGTACTGTCAATCGCAACAGCCCGAGGAGCCGGCGCGGGAACTGTTTCAGCCTCTCCTTTTCTGAAAACGCTGAACAAGACAAAAAGAGAGAATGCTGAAGCAGCAATTATCCAGAGCAGTTTACTCCTCTTCATCATCACCTCCATCATCAAAACCTGCCATTGGATTCTCCCTCAAGTCCTCTGTTCTCTTTTTCTCTCCCTGCATAACCAGTGCGTTGCCGACAAGTTCATGCAGACCGTACACCGTAACACCAGGATTCCAGTATTTCATAAGCGGAGGAAGACTGGCCCGATCAATCGCACAGATGGTGACAAGAGAATCAACCTTGTGACGCTCTTTGACATACCTGACCGCATTGGCTCTCGGAAACCCTCCTCTCATGCGAAGCTCCATATTCTCCTCCGCATTCAGACCACTTCCGGAACCACAGCAGAAGGTCTTTTCACGGATAGTATCCTCCGGCATTTCATGGAAGCTGTTGCAGACGTTCCGAAGAACATAACGGGGTTCCTCAAACATGCCCATTCCTCTTGCGACGTTGCAGGAGTCGTGAAAGGTTGTCCGGAGATGATCATTCCGTTTCGGATCAAGTTTGAGCTTTTTATGATAGATCAAATCAGCAGTAAATTCGGCGATATGAACCATTTTTGTCGCGGAGGCATTACTGAATCGGGTTCCGGTCATCGGAGAAACCGGCACCTCAAGAAAATCGGCAGGGCCGTTCATCGTGTTCATATACTGATGCACGACACGCCACATGTGACCGCACTCGCCGCCGAGTATCCACTTCACGCCAAGCCGTTTTGCTTCGTGGTACATCTTGGCGTTCAGCTTCTTCATCATATCGTTCGAGGTGAACATGCCGAAGTTCCCCCCTTCAGACGCATAGGTGCTGATGGTATAATCCAGACCAATATGATGAAAGAGCAGCAGGTAACCCATCATGGTATAAACTCCGGGATCGCCGAACACATCGCCGGAAGGGGTAATGAAAAGCACCTCCGCGCCTTTGCGGTTGAAGGTAGGCTCTACCGTAACACCGGTTAGATCTTCAATATCCTCAGCCAGAGACATTATATTCTGCACAAAGGTGTGCGGCTCAATACCAAGGTGATTGCCTGTTCGGTTACAGTTCGACACCGGAGCGAGAATCCAGTTGTTATTGACGCCAATCAGATTCAGCAGCTCCCTGACCAGCATCGTGATCTCGGCCGTATCAATCCCGAATGGGCAGAAAACAGAGCAGCGACGACATTCGGTACACTGATGGAAATAGGCATGCCACTCTTTGATTACCTCTTCAGTCAGCTTCCGTGATCCGGAAAAACCTGTCAGAATCTTCTCGACAAGCGGAAAATCATTGCGATAGACCGAACGAAGCAACTCGGCACGAACAACCGGCATATTTTTCGGGTCACCGGTGCCAAGAAAAAAGTGACACTTGTCTGCGCAGGCTCCGCAACGGACACAGGCGTCAAGAAACAGTTTCAGTGAACGGTACTTCTTCAGGCGGCTTTGCAGACCATCACTGATTGTCTTTTGCCAACCCGCAGGCAACTGCCAGTCCTGGTCAGTTGCTGCCCATTTTCTTGGATTAGCAAAGCCAAGATCTTCAAGCACCTCCGGCTTTCCCGGAAAACACCAGTTGCCATCACGGAACTCGACGGGAATATCCCACCACTCCTGAGCAGAGTAGTTCCCTTTCAGAACACTTGGTTTTTCGTCGAACTCCTTCTTAAGCTCGGACAGTTTTGGAACGTATTTCGACATAATTATT
>CAILXE010000067.1 GCA_903838095.1 uncultured Chlorobiaceae bacterium | reverse complement strand
TCCATGTACCAGCTCAACGAACTTCGGGCTTATCTTGAGAATGCATGTGTAGGCCATCTGTTGGATGTAGCAACCGGCGAAGGCGATTTCCTCCGGTTTGTACTCGATTCGGTAGCATCCTTCGATTCTGCCACCGGACTGGATCCTAATAAGGAAAGGCTTGCTACAGCTAAGAATAGACTATTCCCCTATAAAGTCGATCTGGTGCTAGGCAATGTTCGCAAGCTCCCTTTCGAGGAAAGCTATTTTGATTTTGTGACAGTCTCCAATGCGCTGCATCATTTTGAACTACCCCCAAAATCCATGCAGGCCATGATGAGAGTACTGGTTTCAGGAGGGCGCCTCCTGATCAATGAGACCATCAGCGACGATCTTAATCCTGCCCAGGAATCCTACCATATTTATCATACCTTGAAGGCCGATATCGATACAGCAAAAGGAATCTATCACCGGTCGACCTATACTAAAAATGAGATTTATGCAATAGTGCTCGAAGCTCGCGTAGAAGTAGAGAAATCTATTCTGACCATCGACGAGCCTCCAATGCTCAACTCGAAAGAGAAAATCTGGCAGTTTTCCCATAAAATAGATGAGCTGATCTCTTCGGCCAGCGATTTGCCACTGAAAAATAATTATGAATCCAGGGGTTGGGAACTGAAGGAGAAAATCAGGACCGACGGATTCCAACTTCCTCCCCAGTTAACACTCATCGCTTACAAATCCTAAGCCTCCCACTTCATATTTTCTCATCTTCTTCTATGTTGTAATCCAACTTTTCGGAGTACTATTTTTTTAAAAAACTTTATATTTTATTTTTCATAATCTTAATTCAGAGCCTATTATATTTGTCTCTCGTAGAGACGAAAAGGAATCGGGCACTGCTGGGGAGCAACCTGACAGCAATACTCTTTACGGATAAACAGCAAAGGGGAGGCTCTCAAGTCTTCCTTTTCCTTTTGCTGGTATCCTTGATGGCTAAGAAAACCCAAAGATAGTTGACTTAGCCAATGATCATTAATTTCCTATAAAAACAAACTTCTATCAGTAGACAAATTAATGCTACATTTCCCTTTTCAGTTTCTATAAGTAAAGTGCCGCATTCTCATAAAGCAGACTAATGCTGCAAGAAGATGATAGCGGTCACTTTGAAATATCGATTGTTTTTAAGGATTCATTTAATAACTCTGGAATCATATTCTCTTTTATTCTTAAGCACATAATACATTCTATTCAATACTCTTCTTGCAATCCTGGTAATAGCCTGGTTGGGCTCCATTCTCTTTATATAGCCAAGATAACTCTTCAACAGGGTTGGATCAAATCGGGCAGCCATCCAGGAGCACTCAATCAAGGCACTTTTTAATGCGTCCTGACCTCTAAAAGTCATCTCCCCGTCATTTTTCTTCTCCCCGGAAGAATGACGAGTGGGAACCAAACCCACGAAACCAGCAAAATGATCCGTATCATTAAACCGCTCTATCGTTTCTATCTCGGTCATAACAGTCATGGCAGTTATTATTCCAATACCCGGTATACTCCGTAACAGTGCCACTTCTTTTGAATATTTTTCACTTTTCGCCATTAATCGCACCTTGCGTGTTACCTCCAGAAGGTGTGCCCTGTGCTGTTCTGCTTCCTGTATCAAAATTTTAAAAGCGTGTGTGCCGGATTCATATTCCGTGACAACAGCTTCGTTGAGCCATTTCATAAAACGTTTGGACCAATGAGTGCCAGACTTCTCAAATTCTGGCGGATAAGCTATCCCATAGAAGTACAGAAAAGATTTTATACGATTCTTGTTTCTGCACAAATCTTTTACCAATGTGGATCGCATTCTAACCAAAGACCGATCTTCCATTGTTGAAGGATCTGGAACGTATATGGGGCATAATTCGCCACTTCTCAATGAACGTGCAAGTTTTCTGCTATCAACCGGATCATCCTTTTGCAATTGCTCCTTCTGTGAAGTTGGAACATCTGCCGGATTGACAATTATATTATCTATTCCCATTCCTTTTAAACTATAATGAGCCTTAAATCCAGAGAAACCAGCCTCGTAAACAGAGTGATAGGTTCCTCCAGGAAAATTTCGATCCAAATAGTTATACAGCGTCTCGGCATTAGCCGGCTGAGTAAATGTTTTAAGAGGCAATGTCTCTGTTAGAATTGATACAGTCCAACTCTTCAAATGAACATCAATACCTACATAAAAATTTTGACCTTCAAAATTTAATTCCGTTCTTTGTGTTTGCATAAGTCGTTGAGTTTTATTGTTTAATTCGAAAATCAAATATAATACTCTTCTGGCTTATGCTTATTTGCCAATTGCTAGATTACAAACATAGGGACTCATCTTCCCATTTTCCTTATTCTTCCGAAGAGAAGTTGACAAGCATATCCCGGTAGGCGTTAAAAATTCTTGATTTCGAGATGAAACCGACATATTTTCCATTGTGAACGACCGGAAGGTTCCATGCGCCGCTGTCGTTGAATTTTTTCATAACTACCTCCATTTTCTCATTGTGGGAGATGATTTCCGGAGACAGTGTCATCAGTTGGGAAACTTTTTTGGTGTCGTAAAGATCCTTGTCGAACATGATCGCGCGCACATCATCCAGCGAGACGATACCTTTAAAATTGTTCATTTCATCCACTACCGGGAAGATGTTTCGGCGGGATTGCGCGATGATCCGGACGAGTTCACCGAGGGTTGTCTCTGGACTGACCGTAAGCAGATCCTTTTCGATGACATTGTGAAGTTTCAACAGTGTCAGTACGGCCTTATCCTTGTCGTGGGTGATCAGATCTCCTTTCAGTGCAAGTCTCTTATGGTAGAGCGAGTGCGGCTCGATTGGTTTGGCGATCAGCAAGGCTACGGCCGAGGTAATCATGAGGGGAATGAGCAGGGCAAACCCACCCGTGATTTCTGCGATCAGAAAGATAGCTGTCATGGGAGCGTGCATGACGCCCGCCATCATTCCTGCCATTCCTGCCAGCGCGAAATTTTTCGCCGGAACCATTTGGCCGTTGTAGTTGAGTATGAGAGAGACCAGAAATCC
>CAILXE010000066.1 GCA_903838095.1 uncultured Chlorobiaceae bacterium | reverse complement strand
TCAGCACTTACCCGCAAGCCCGCCAGCAAGCCCCCTCGCGAAATCCGCTTAGATGGTGTTTTCGAGGCCAAATTGATAGCTCTGGCATGTTCCGACGCCCCAAAAGGGAGGTCCCGCTGGACGGTGCGACTCCTTGCCGACCAAGCAGTTGAACTCCACTATACGGAATCGATCTCAAAGTCGTCTGTGAGCACCATTCTAAAAAAACATTCTCAGTTGCGGCCGGGCAAGGCCGTGTAATTTAGCGGGTGAGACTCCCGCCCCGGAAGGCTGGCCAGCCACCGGGTAGCAAGTCCTTGGAGGTTGGATGGTAACATCCCGCTTTATGCGTAGGATAGCGAGCAGATAGGCCGTAATCCGCAAGGGTGAAGGAACTGAGCCTCGAAAGGTTTTTCTTGGAAGGATGACACTTTTGAGAAGGTGGAAGTCAATACAAGCATTTCCGTTACTGGCAAGAAAATGTTTGCTTCCCGGGGTCTAAGACCATGGCATGTCTGACATTACGATTACACGGGAACCCGGGAGACCCTGCGCTTCTTTTGAACCTGAGAGTATGCCCGACAACCGAAGAGGGAGGACGGCAAATGGGTGCAGGGAGTCGGATAACTTCGTAGTATCTGAGAAGGCGGGTAATGCCGCTGGAGAGAAGGAGGTTACATGTGGTAGCACGTTGTGAAGAAACATCGGCCGCTCACAGAGGCGGAGAACCGGTGGCTACGAAATTACAGCGTATAGCGGAGAAGGCCCGTCAGGAGCCGTCGCTCAAGTTCACCAACCTGTTTTACCTGATGAACGACGAACTGCTGCGGGGATGCTTTCAGAGGCTGAGGAAGAATGCCGCTGCGGGCATTGACGATGTGACCAAGGAAGAATATGCCGAAAACCTGGACACCAATCTGGCGAATCTGCTGGAAAGGCTCCACAGGATGGCATACATTCCGCAACCTGTCCGGCGGGTGTATATACCAAAGCCGGGGAGCGCCAAGCTGAGGCCCTTGGGTGTAACTTGCCTGGAAGACAAGCTGGTACAAAGCGGACTGGTTCGGATACTGGAAGCAGTGTACGAACAGGACTTCATAGCTGATTCCTATGGGTTCCGTCCAAACCGGAGCTGCCATCAGGCGCTGCGGACTCTGAACGTAACGATCGAGAAGGGAACGGTCAATGTTATTGCCGAAGCGGACATCAAAGGCTTTTACGATAACATGGATCAGAACTGGATCATGGAGTTTCTCGGCCACCGGATAGGAGACAAGCTAGTCTTACGCATGGTAAAGCGCTTCCTCAAGGCGGGGATAATGGAGGATGGGGAATTGCTGGCAAGTGATGAGGGCGCCCCCCAGGGTGGCTCGATTTCACCAATACTTTCAAATATCTACCTTCACTACGCCCTCGACATTTGGTTTGAAAAGGTATTCCGCAAGAGCTGCACAGGTTTTGCCCGACTGATACGTTACGCCGATGATTTTATCGTCTGCTTCCAGAGAGGAGAAGAGGCGGAGCGGTTTTGCGTGGAACTGGGGGAACGGCTGGGTAAGTTCAATCTGGAAGTGGAGCCGACTAAAACCAAGGTGATTAAGTTTGGACGATTTGCCACCAAGGAAGCCGCAGCGAAGGGGGAGAAGAGGCCGGAAACATTTGACTTCTTGGGTTTTACCCACTACTGCAGCACGAAGAGGGACGGCACAGGATTCCGTGTAAAGCGGAAGACCGCGAGTAAGAGGTTTACAGCGAAAGTCGCTGCCTTCAAGGAATGGTTGAAGAAATCAAGGACTCTGAAGACAAAAGATCTATGGGGAACTGCCAAAGCCAAGTTGAGGGGCCATTACGCGTATTATGGCGTTACTGATAATTCGCGTGGGATAGCTAGGTTCGCCTATGAAGTCAAGAATCTATTGTTCAAATGGCTGAATCGCCGAGGTAGAAGGGGATGCCTCAACTGGGAAAAGTTCAATAGAATGCTGGAGCTGTTTCCCCTTCCTGTACCGCGGATCAAGGTCAGCATGTTCGAAACTCGGTGAATTACCATGTGAAGAGCCGTGTGCGTGAATAGCGCCAGCACGGTTCTGTGAGGGTCCTGCGACAAGTGCTGAGTAGGTATAAGTGAACGCGACATCGTCGAGGAAACTAGGCGGCAACGCAAACGTGCGCGTATATCTATACGGCGAAAGGGACAGGTCTACTCGACAGCCTCACCTGAGCAAATGTTGGAAGATACCACCGGATCATAACCCTCAGTTTGTGGCGAATATGGAAGATGTTCTTGACGTTTACCAGCGTCCCTATGATCCGGCTTTTCCCGTCGTGTGCATGGATGAATCCCCCAAACAGCTTATTGGGGAGGTAGCTCCTCCTCGACCGGCCATACCTGGATCTGTTGCGCAGGTTGACGCCGAATATGTCCGCAACGGTACTATTGAAATATTCATGGAAGTCGAACCTCTTGTCGGCAAACGACATGTTGCCGTAACAGAACATCGCACCAAGATTGATTGGGCGCAGCAGATCAAGGAGATGCTTGATGTTCGTTATCCGGATGCAACCAAGGTTGTTTTAGTTATGGACAACCTGAATACCCATGCAACTGGATCACTTTATGCGGCGTTCCCGCCAGAGGAAGCGAGACGGTTAGCGAAACGACTGGAGATTCATTTCACCCCAAAGCATGGCAGTTGGCTGAATATGGCCGAGATTGAGCTCAGCGTCTTACAAGGGCAGTGCCTCAACCGCCGAATCCCG
>CAILXE010000065.1 GCA_903838095.1 uncultured Chlorobiaceae bacterium | reverse complement strand
ATTGCTCCAAAAAAGTAAGCTCCTGGTATTTAAAGTCAAAAGCACCCTATGCGTCTTGCATGGGGTGCTTTTTTTATGCCGCCGGCATCGCTGAACAAGTTCCTAATTCAAAACCAGAGAATGACCCTCATGACCTGCAATGCTGTTATCTTCGACCTTGACGGAACCCTGCTTGATACTCTCCAGGATGTTGCAAATACACTGAATACCGTCCTGGCCCTGCACAATTATCCCACACATTCGATTGATGAGTGCCGTTTTCTTGTAGGGCACGGTATGAGAGAGCTGGTCAGACAAGCACTTCCTGAAGGAGTGGGCACACCCGAAACCATTGACCGTCTGATGCCGGAATTTATTGCTCACTACGCCGACAACTGGAGCATCAATTCACGACCATATCCCGGCATCAGTTCATTGCTTGACAGCCTTGCGGAACAGGGAATAAAAATGGCTATTCTCTCAAACAAAGCTGATCAGTTCACCCAGCTCTGTGCAGAATATCTGCTTAAGGAGTGGAAATTTGACGTTGTCATGGGTCATCACAGCGGCATCGCCCACAAACCTGATCCCGAAGGAGCTCTGCTTGTCGCCAAAATGCTCGGAGAAGAACCATCTTCTATTCTCTATGTCGGAGACAGTGGCATAGATATGCTGACTGCAACAAGAGCAGGGATGTTCCCTCTCGGAGTACTCTGGGGATTCAGGCCAGAATGCGAACTTGTTGAGTTTGGAGCAAAAGCGCTGGTTCACCACCCTGAGGAGATTACAAAACAGTATTTCGTATCATCATTGAAAAGAGCGGGTTCTTGATGCGGAATTTATGACTCAACCGATCAGGTTAAATTTTTAGTATTTGCGCAAAAACCCACGGTAGAAGAGATCGTTTTCAAGACCTGTGTAATTGATGATGATCTTAAGAGTTGTGCTGGAAAATTCAAGGCAAAGGATATTTTCAGGGCATCTGGACTTTCGCTGCTCGGTGTAAGTAACTCACATGTTCAAAAAGATCAGAAGAAAATTGAATCGGGAATAGCACTTTCCCCCTTGCTTTTGATCAGGGATGCAGTTCATGGAAAGGTTGTTATTGCTGACGGATACCATCGCTTGTGTGCTATCTATTCGTTTGATGAAGATGCCGTTATTTATTGTAAAATTGTATAGCAAATAACTCTGTTAGAATGTAAAAAACTGCCTTTGGAAAGCTCTTTAATGTACACGTGAACCGGTCGATCTGGCATAATGATAAAAAGAGTTTCAATGCATTAAACAGTAACGTTTCACATTAAGGCAAAAGAATAGCGCACGAAATGACTGTTGTCCAGAGTCCATTTTCACCCTCGGCAGACTGGGTTATATTCTAACAATTAATAATCTTGTGACTCATCTTGTATATACCGTCCCTTTTATCCCAGCCCTTGTTTGGATCAAACTCAATACCAAGAGTTGTCGCAAGCATTGTTGCAGCGAGATCCTCAGCATACTCACCCGACTGTTCGGCGGCGCACCGTTGTACTCCAGAGTTCCTGTGAAACTCATAGCTCTCTCTATGATTACGGATAAATGAGCAAGCGTAAGAGTGTTTCTCCAACCGGTTCATTGTTCAATAATGGGACGACTGCGTATCGATGAGCATATCGATGAACCACATCGTCAATCTCCTTTAATTCATTCTTTGCACGTTCCATCAACAGTGAAGATTGCGATACCGTAGCAGCCACACTGTTGTTGATAATCCAGCCCCAGGGTTCGATGCCGGCGCGTCGCAAATCTTCCTGCAAATTGACCGCTTCAAGGACAGGTGTTGTTTCGGCCAGGGTGACAATCAATACCTTTGTTTGTTTCTGGTCTTGTAATTGCATCATGGGGGTGACATCGTGCAAACCGGTTCGTCCTGCTTGACGGCTTACTTCGCGGTGATATGCTCCGGTGGCATCGAGCAGCAACAGTGTATGTCCTGTTGGTGCAGTATCGATAACAACAAATTGTTTAT
>CAILXE010000064.1 GCA_903838095.1 uncultured Chlorobiaceae bacterium | reverse complement strand
GTCGAGTTTGCGACGCATCAATATCTTCGTCCCGTTGGGTTTTACCGGGTCCGCTGTTTTGATCTGAAACCATTTTAATTCTCGTTAAAAACTTGCTTTTTTGTTGACTTGGCTTGAGGAACTGGTTGAGTGGAATTATAGGGCAAATTTTCAGTCACGTTGTTCGCTGCGATGACCTGTACTGGTAGTTCCTCAGCTGAAATTTCGCGCACTGTATTCAGTTCTAACCCACGGTCTTTTAGAACCCTGCGCAATCTCTGATAGCCATGGAGGGAATCTCCGCACCACGCCTGCTGCATTTCCTTATCATGCTTCGTTTGCAAGTCATCAATTGGCTGCTCTTTATTGCCGATGCGGACGACGTTAAAGTTTATTTGCTGGTGACTCGGTCGAACACGCAATCGGACATAGTAATTTTCATTCCAGTCCGGTTGACGAAAATACATGTTGCCTCCTTCCACAAACAAGGTATGACTGATTGCTTCTACTTGATAACCCAAATCGCTCAATGCATCCTGAACAATGCTTGCTATTTCTTGTTGCTTATCTTGAGTTGATTCTTCATTAGACCGTCGTTGTTGAAGATCATCAATTGCATGCTGCGCCTGAATACGCAATTCTTGAGTCAGGTTTGCCGCGCCGATAACAACAAGCGCGAGCTGCTCAGTCAGTTTACGTTGTTCAAAACCCGTTTCGGAAAGCAATTGATCCATCAATTTATCTGCTTCCCCACGCTCCTCCGGGGTAGGATTTATTCCGGTTGAGGAGGTGTTTGCTAAGTGATCAATTTCCTCAATGGCTTTTTGAACTTGGGAACGCAATAAATCCGTCAGGGGAACTATGTCGGCAGCTACCAACGAGAGCTGCTCTGCCAGTTTCTGGCGATCAAAAGATTTTAAGCCGGACAATTTTTGTAACCAAACGGTTGCAGTTTCACGATCCCTACTTGCCTTTTTTAGATGATCTTCGAGATGAGCAATACGAGCACGAATTTCAAAACCTAGTGCCTCTGACCTGCTGTCGCTAGGCGTTGAAATTAATTCCGTTAGCAGATTACGCAAGTCGTCAGGAAGGGTGGTTACATCGAACTGCTGAATTCGCTGAGTAAGGGCGTCTGCCTCGGCCCGCCGGGCAGCGATACGTTCATGCTGAGCCTGTTCGGTATCCAATGCCAGTTGTTGCTGTTCAATAAAGGCGAGCAAATCAGCTGTTGTTCGAAGTGGTGCTACAGTAACGTCAGCCAATTGGGAAAAGGCATCCAGTAAACGAACATTAGCCAAAGGTTGGTTTAGTCGGCTTTGCATATCCTTTTGTACCCGTTCGATCTCTGCCAGATAACGATCAAGTTCTGCTTGACTGGTAGCATCAGGTTCTATGGGTAGTTTGGGGATTTCAATGTTGTTGCCTTCGGAAGGATAACGATTTTTGATATCCTGAATCGTACTCAACACAATTTTTAGTCCTGTAAATGCGCGATTACAGTTTTCTTTACTTTGGCGTAGGTGTTCTAGTTTTCGTTCAGCTTCGCGCCTTGCCGCTTCCTCACGGCGCTTTCTCTCAATTTCAAGCTGCCTTGCCTCTTCTTCACGGCGTTTTCTCTCAATTTCAAGCTGCCTTGCCTCTTCTTCCTCATGTTTTCTAAGTGCTTCACGCTCTGCTATTTCTTTAAGTAACCGCGCTTTTTCTTCTTTTTGGCGTATGCGCTCCGCTTCTTTAATGCGTTTGCGATTTGCTGCCCGGATTTCCCAAATAGATGTCTGACTGCTCATTGTTTCTTTCTACTTTGGTGAGTGAGTCACACGGGCTAACAGTATGGAAATGTTATCCGTACCGCCAGCAGCCATGGCCTGAGTAAATAGGTGATTAGTAGTTTGCGTTAGGTCTTGTGTCAAGGAACTTTCCATTTCGTCCAAGTTTAGCATATCACTCAATCCATCGCTGCAAAGCAAAAAAACATGACCTGGTCGTAGGTGGATTTGCCTTAGGTGAGGCATAATATCGATAAAATTAGTCGCACCTCCAAGCGCTTGGGTTATTCGCCCCGTTTTAGGTTGATTTACTACATCGCCATAAGATGGTGTCTCCAAAATGTCGTCAGTGGACAGTTGTGCCAAAAAATCACCCTGAACCCAATACACCCGACTGTCACCGACGTTAAATGCCCATGCCAGGCCATTATGCAAATAAAGACCTGCGACAGTGCTACCCATGCCAAGCAAGCTTTTATCTTGCTTCATATTTTCGAACAAACCACGATTGGTGTCCCGTAATGCTGCAATTAACGATGTCTCATTTAGTTCGGGCATAGCGAGCTCGCTTGATAAGGCTGCAGCAACCCATTCGCTTGCCACTTTACCCCCCTGATGCCCACCCATGCCATCGGCAATCAACAGTATTTGCGGTATGCTGAGGTCTAAATTAAAGTCGTTTGCGACATCCATCGCCTGACTTGTTATCCAGTTGCCGACAGCGATAGTGTCCTCATTGCGCTCCCGTACCTTGCCTGGATGGGTCAGGGCGGCTATATGCAAGTGCATTAATCTTCTCCTATCTGAACGGTCACCTCTAATGAGGCGGCAAATCGTAACTTATTACCATTTTTAAGAGGGATGGCTTGTTGGGGTGAAATTCGCTGACCGTTTATGAAAGTGCCATTAGTGGAATTTAAATCCCTTACGCAACACTGGTTATCCACCCAAATCAATTCTGCATGTCGCCGGGAAACATTAAGGTGTTGACTCTCTAAACGCGCGGCCAAACGTGCCGAAGCAGGGGCGTCGCGACCAATGAAAATTCTGTCTGTAAAGGTTTCTAGCTCACCCCACGGCCAGTGGATATGAACAATAGGGTGTGTCGGTTCTCGAACCGTCGGATTGATCACCACAGGCAGACACTGCGGACAGTTAGCATTTAGCTTTGGGTTGAAGCTTACTTCACAGTCCGGACATTCGACCATTCCTATTTCACCACCTTGCGTAGCTACGTCGGGCGAAACCGGCGCATCGTCGACCCATGAGGGACTCACATCCTCCAGTGAGTATCCACACAAGCAATCCAATGGAACTTGAGAAAATGGATATTTTTTCTTGCAGCCAGGACAAATAATGACTTGACTCAAATATATCTCCTAAAATGAACCATTTATTTTGCATTTTAGACGCAAATGAAAATGGGTAACCGTAAGGATTTGTGAGAAGTTTTACATAAGAAAATGGTTATACCTCTACACGTTTGCTAAGGCGCAATCAGACATAAAACATATGTGACTGGTTAGGTAATACACCGACAATCGCATCCACAATCAGTTCAAAGAAGTACGGAAAATAACGTTAATATAATATCATGCATAAATACAATACCTTCGCCAAAAAATCAGACTTTACTGGTATGTATCCTGCCGATTTCTGCGGCCTCGAAAATGCTATCGTTTATTAAAAAATCCTTGGCATTTTTGCCCAGCGAATTTAAAATGCGAAGTGTGTATTTTCG